>JALUER010000077.1:357-2487 GCA_027043825.1 Microcaldota archaeon | reverse complement strand
CTCAAAGCCTACGTAGAAGACCATCCCTATCAGGAAGGCGAGAAGACCGGCCCACCAGCCTGGAAAGAGCAGTATTATTGCGGCTAGGAGTAAAGGCGCCTTTATAAGGGAAGACAGGATATACCCACCGTCGTTGTTCCGCAGTATACCAAAGAGGTAGGGGTGGGGTTTTAGGAAGGGCTCGAAAACACCCTCAAGGAAGTAATCGTGGTAGAGCCAGACCACATCTCTTATGTAAGAACGGACAATATAGTAAAGTTCTAGAAGAAGGGCAAAGGCTAGTACCATTTCCCTGTTCCAGCCGGTAGGTGCCCTTGACACCACAGACCCCCACAGGAAAAGCACGGTAAGTATGGAAAGGGCTGTCCAGGTTAGTTCAAAGATCAGGTCGAGGTACCCTGCCCTTATTTTGTCCTTGACTATCCTCCAGAGGGTTCCTACCCACCCCATGACTCCCACTTCCTAACAGCGATGGAAAACACGATCCTCTCAAGTATTAGGAGGGCAAAGATCCAGAGAAGGAGCGGGAGGAAGTTAGGGGTTCTACCCAGTACTATCATGGCCACATCGTAGTGGAGACTCTTCCAGGGCAAGAAGGAGGCTAGCCTAACGAGCCAGGAGGGTAGGAGGTCGAGGGGGATGAGGGATCCTCCCACCAGAAGAGAGGGTAAGTATACCAGAATGCTCTGGAAGCCCCAAATTGTGTAGAACCAGGTAGCGAGGTAGCCTATGCTCTGGCCGAGGAGGAGGTAGAAGACGAGGGTAAGCAAAACGCCCAGGAAGAAGAGAGGAAGGTTAACCCCTCCGTAGACGTGGTAAATGAAGAGGAACGTGACGAGGGCTGATAGTAGAGATATTACGGTGCTACCCAAGTTCCTTAGGAAAAGGTAGGCAGAGAGGTTAACAGGTTTTGTGAGTAGCGAGGAGAGAAAGCCCGTTCTGATCATCCTGGCCACAGGAAAACTGACGTAGATGGGGAGAAGGACAATGAGATGAGAAGCAGCTGTGTAGAGGAACAGCTCCCTTACTGAAAAAGACCCTATTCCTCCGATACCGTACCAGAGGGAGGGAATAACGAGGAGTAGGACGGGTCCCTTGAGAGCATCGATGAGCACGTCAAGTGGGAAGGTCTTGTACCGCTTCATCCCCCACCAAAAAGTAGCTAAGCAGACCGGATAGCATACTTTAGTACCTCCTCTAGATCCGGCTCCTCCACGGTAAGATCCACCACATCCTCTTCCAGGAGCTCCTTTACGACAGATTTTACATCTTCCCGGGGAACCCGGAGCTCTAGGGTGTTCCCGGTGGATCGAACCACGTAGGGGAGTCCTCTGGGACGCCGGGAGAACGTCACCACCACCCTCTTCCACCCCACCATTCCCTTCAGATCCTCTATCTCCCCATCAAACACGATTCTTCCCCTATCCAGCAGGATTACTCTTTCGACGATCTCCTCCACGTCTTCTAACTGGTGGGAAGACAAGAGGATGGTCTTTCCCTCCCTACCGATCTCCCTGAGGAATAGTCTTATCTTCTCCCGCGTCCATACATCCATACCCAGGAAGGGCTCGTCTAAGAGCACGATATCCGGATCGTGGAGAAGGGTTAGTGCCAGTTCGCAGCGGATCCGTTCGCCCAAGGAGAGCTCCCTGGCCGGCTTCTCCAGATACTCCCCGATGTCCAGGATCTCAGAAAGTTGACCCAGCCTATCCTCAAAGGTCTCTTTATCTATGCCGTAGGCCTCCCTATAGAACAGAAAGGTGTCTATGACGGGGATCTCCCAGAAGAGGAAGGTCCTGTGACCGAACATTACTCCTATTCTCTCCAGGAACTCCCGCCTTCTCTCCCAGGGCGTGAATCCTAGGACAGACACCCTCCCCTCATCGGGATGGAGGACACCGGAAAGGATCTTTAGGGTGGTGCTCTTCCCACTACCGTTGGGGCCCAGGTACCCTACCACCTCGCCTTTCTCTACAGTGAAGGTTATCCCTTTGAGGGCCTCCACTACCTCTTCTTCTCCAGGGAAGAGGAGGAACTTTCTCCTCACCTTCCGGTACGTCTTCCTGAGCTCCTCTACCACTATCGCTTCTTCCATCAAGCAAAAAGTTCCCCGAAAGTACTAATAAGGTG
>JALUER010000077.1:0-347 GCA_027043825.1 Microcaldota archaeon | reverse complement strand
AAGACCCCCTTTATGGAACAGGCCCTTCGCTCCTCCCTAGCCATCACCGGGCTCCCTCCCCGGCTCCTCGATGCCGTCATCGAGAAGGTGAAGGAGAAAGTAAAGGCTATGGGAGGTGTGGTGGAGAGAAAGAGGCTGGTGTCCCTTGTGGAGGATACCCTGTCTCCTTATGGGGTTGAAGAGCGATACCAGACCTGGGAGCGGTACCGGGAGTTGAGGAGAAGCGGTGCATACGACAGACCTATCCTCGTGCTCATTTCAGGCGCATCGGGTACAGGAAAGAGCGTAATAGCTACGGATCTAGTAGGCCGGTTTGCCATCACCCGCATATATTCCACCGATAGCAT
>JALUER010000076.1 GCA_027043825.1 Microcaldota archaeon | reverse complement strand
GAGAGACGTGTCCTGTTTTTCTACCCGGGACGCCAGCGGCTCCACCTCCATCGCCTCCTCCCTCCAGGAGGCCGTGGAGGTAGGGGTAAAGCACGTCCTCATCGACGAGGACAGCACCGCCACCAATTTCATACACCACGACCCGCTGGTGGAGGAGTACACGGGCAAGAGGACGATAGTCCCCCTCACGGAGGTGGCCCCCTCCCTCAAGGAGAAAGTTTCACTCACCCTCGTGGCCAGCGGGACGTCCTTCCTCTTCTCCGTGGACGACGAGATCATAGTGATGGACGAGTTCAGGGCCCGGGACGGGGAACCCCTCCGGGAACACGCCTCTCCCTTCGAGGGCTCCCCCTACACCACACCCAGCCCCCGGAGGATCTCCAGGGCCCCAAAGATCGGCAAGTGGAAGCTAAGGGGGAGAGTGCTGGAGCTCCGCAACGTGGGCTCCGTGGACCTGCGACCCAACAAGCAGCTCAGGGAGTGTTCCCAGCTCTTCACCGCCTCCCTCTATGCCGTTTACCTCGCCCGACCTGGCACCACGGTGGAGGACGTAAAGAGGACCTCGGAACGCCTAAAGAGGTGGGAATATCCCGGCATAAAGAACCCGCCCCCGAACCTGGCCTACGTCAGACCCGTGGACATCTGGTTCATCCTCAACCGGATCCCTGGCATCACCTTCACAACCCAACCTTTTTCTTAACCATAGGTTAAAAATAAGCTGGGTTATTATTGGAGTATGGTTAAGTATTTACCCCGGTTGAAGGAGGGAGAAGTAGAGGGGTGGTTAGAGAAGGGTAAGTCCGTGGTCCTCGTGGGTCCCCGCCAGGCCGGGAAGACGACGCTTCTGAAGCATCTTTCCGAGAAACATGGGTGGGAATACATAACCCTGGACGTTCCCCGTTATCTCGAGGAGTTCTCGAGGATCGAAGATATCCCGAAGCTGCACAGGCCCCCGCTCCTCCTCGACGAGGCCCAGTATGACCCAGACATAGGGAGGAAACTCAAGTATCTCCACGACGTGGAGGGCTTCACTTTTGTCGCTTCGGGCAGCGGCTCCTTCGACGTTAAGGTGAAGGTGAGTGGCGAATTGGTGGGTAGGGCCGCCCGGGTAGAGCTCCTACCCCTCTCCTTTGAGGAGTTCGTCCTCTGGAAGGACAAGAAGCTGTACGAGGTTTACAAGGAGTGTAAGGATGCCGTGTTCTCCATATTAAAGGGAAGAGAGGGGGATCCTCCAGTGGAGTACTCTTCCCGCCTCGAGGAGCTGTGGAAAGAGTACGTGATCTATGGCGGCTACCCTGAGGTGGTCCTTTCGCCCGAAAAGGAGGAGATACTTGCCCAAGTATTCAAGACCTACATAGACAGGGATGTGGTGGGATTTCTCGGTGTAAGGGAATACTGGAAGTTTATGCGACTGCTGAGGTACCTGGTGAACACACTTACCACGCCCTTCAAGAAATCTACTGCCCAGAACTACGCGGAGATCTCCTTTAAGACCCTCGAATCCTACGTATCTATACTCCTCAGGACCTTCGTTGTCTTCGAAGTCCCACCCTTCCCCACCTTTAGCTCGGTGAAGAAAATGACGAAGCTCTACCTATACGACAACGGCTTGATAAACGCCATAACGGGGGACTTCAGGCCCTTTGACCAACGGGAGGACTCTGCCCGGCTCCTCGAGAACTACGTGGCCCGACACCTCTTAGAACACGGTCGGGTTTATTACTACAGGTCCAAGGCGGGTGAGGTCGACTTCGTGGTGAACGGGATTCCTGTGGAGGTAAAGGTGGGCGATCGTTCTTCCCGATCGCTTTTGGCCCTGAAGAAGAAGATAGGCTCGAGGTATGGCGTCGTGGTGAGGCCAGGGAGGTTCAAGAAGAAAGGAGAGGTGTACTTTGTTCCTCCCTGGTTCCTTTAGACCTTCCTCACCCTCACCTTCGTCCCTTCCTTGGTGTCCATGAGCTCTATGCCCATCTCCTTGAGCCTTTCCCTGATCTCATCGCTGAACTTGAAGAGCTTTTCTTTCCTGAGCTCTTCCCTCAGGTCTACGATGGTCTTCAGCAGCTCGTAGCTGTGCTTCTCTAATATTTTCCTCTTCTGGGTCTTGGCGTCCAGCTCCAGCCCGAGGATGCCTCCGTAGTAGACCACTACCTCGTAGGTCTTCCTGGCCTCTTCCTCCGAGACCTTCCTGAAGAGGTCCTCGCCGTACCAGGCGTTCCTTAGCTCGAAGATCGCCTTCACGGCGTTCACCGTGTCCAGGTCGTCGTTCATAGCGGCCTCGAAGCTATGGACGAACCTCTCCCTGTAGGGGTCTTCCTTGTTCCCTCCGCCGGCCTCCTCCAGGTCCTGGACGAAGAGGTAGAGACTGTCCAGGGCGTTCTTAGCCGCCTCCAGCGCCTCGTCGGTGTAGTCAACCTGTCGCCTGTAGTGGGACGATATGGCCCAGAACCGGACGACATCCCCGCCGTACTTCTCTATGGCCTCGTGCAGATATACAAAGTTCCCCGT
>JALUER010000075.1:330-9099 GCA_027043825.1 Microcaldota archaeon | reverse complement strand
AGAGTAAGGCGATACTGGCGTCGAATGCGGACGCAATTGTAAGGATTGACAACAAGGAGGGCCGCTTCATCGGAGGAGTGATGATAAAACCCTTTGGGAGCGAAGTGGAGGTTCACTATGGCAAGATCGTTTATCCAGGGCTCGAGGACATCGAAGGACCCAAGAGTGCCGTGCTTGCAGCCGTAAAGTTAAAGCGACTCCCTAATAACTACAAAGCTAAGTTCAAGGAGATACGAAAGGAGCTCCCAGACAACGTGGCAACGTCGTTCTTTGCAGACCCTGGGTCAGAGGCCATCCACCTTGTAGCGATAGCGGAGGCCGACCACGCTGAGGCACCACGGATAGCCAGGTTAGCAGAGGAGCTGGCCAAGAAGCTAAGTGAGGAAGAGCAGCAAGGATAGTAAGTTCTTTAACCCCTTCTTTACCCTTCTCTTCCCATGGGTTTCCCGGAGGCAGAGGCCCGCAGGTTCAAGGACGTCTGGATATGTATGAAGTGCGGGGCCAGGAACAGGGGCTACAGGGGCAAGCCCCCCGAGAAGTGCAGGAGATGCGGCTCGAAGGACCTGAGAAGGGTAAAGGTGAAGGTGTGAGTTAAATACCTCCTTGTACAATTTTTCATCGTGAAGGGGAAGAAGGGGAGAAAACCAGGAAAGTTGCTGGACGCCCTGAGAATGGGCAGGCCTCTCAACGCCGTTATGGTCTTCTTCGCCACGGTCATCGGAGGCCTGCTTGCCGGGGCACCACCGAATCTCTACTTACCGGCAGCACTCTCTGCCACATTCATTTCTATGGGAGCTCAAGCAGTGAACGACTACTTTGACGTGGAGGTGGACAAGAAGAAGCCCCACAGGAAACCCCTCGTCCACGGGTCCCTCACCAGGAAGGAGGGGAAGTACGTCTTCTCTCTATACTACGCCCTTGGTCTCCTATTTGCTGCACTATCATCTCCTGTCCACGTGGCGGTCGCTGTCCTCGCTGTAATAGGCACTTATCTCTACTCGGCGAAGATCCAGTCGAGGAAGTACCTGGGCAACGTCGTTGTCTCCCTCTTCGTGGCCCTCACCATGGTATACGGCGGCATAGGGGGCGACATATGGAGGACGATCCTCCCAGCCCTTATCATCTTCCTGGTGAACTGGGGGAGGGAGATACTGAAGGACATAGACGACGGGGACATCGATTTCCCTGAGAAGGTCTCCCTCTACCACATTCTCGGACGCCGCTGGGCCAACTTCTTCGGCACATACCTTGTATTCCTCGGGGTGGTGTTCTCCCCGTTCCCCTACCTCTTCTCCCACCTGGACCACGGCTACATCGTCCTTATGTCGTTGGCGGACCTCATAGCCCTCTTCGCAGTGACAGAAGCCCTGAATAACAAGGAAGGTAGGGCCGAGAAGATCCTGAAAGCCGCTATGGTTGTTGCCCTCCTGGCCTTCGGGGCGGGGGTGGTAGGGTGAAGGAAGTTGTCAGGAGGGCCCTGGAGACCGAGGGCTTCAGGGTGGTGGACTACAGCGCCATAAAGTCCTCGGTGGACTTCATAGCCAGGAGAGACGGCGAGGTCCTCGTTGTAAGAGCACTGGGAAACCTGGACACGCTCAAGCCGGAACACGCCCGGGACATGGTAAAGCTGGCAGAGATGTTGGGAGGAATCCCCATCCTGGTGGCGGAGTACAGTCGCTGGGGAAGGCTCGAAGACGACGTGCTCTACTACCGGCACGGTGTGCCAGCCATGAACCTGAACACCTTCGTCGAGTACCTGAGGGGTACCCTCCCCAGCGGGCAGTACGTGAGGGGGCGGGAGATCGTCCCCATAGATACAGAAGCCCTCCGGAAGGGCAGGGAAGAAGCGGGTCTCAGCCTCCAGAGACTGGCAGAGAAGGTGGGCACCACGAAGGAGACCATATATCGCTACGAGCACGGGCAGTACGGCACGCGGGAGACGGTGGAGAGGATAGAGAAGGTGCTCGGGAGGAGGATCAGAAGGGGTGTCAGGCCGTCTCCCTCCCCCATCAGCGAGTCGCTCCATCCACCCTTCCACGTCCTCGAAAGTTTAGGCGGAAAGGTGAGGGAATTCAGAAGGCTCCCCTGGGAAGCCATGGGTAAGAAAAACCTCGTCCTCACGTTTCTAAGAGAGAAGGATCATAGGGTGCTAAGGAGAAGGATCTCCATAATAGAGAGGGCCCGGGGGACAGCGTTCTCCTACTATCTTGTAATAGGGAGGAAAAGAAGGGGGTTTCCCTACATAGAAGAGGAGGAACTGGTCTCAGCGAGGGACTTCAAGGAGATCGAGAAGATAGCGAGGGAGAGGAATGAGGAACGCTGAAGAGCTCGTAAGGCACCTGAAAAGGGAAGGTATAAGGGATCCCAGAGTTCTGGAAGCATTTAGGAGGGTTCCAAGGGAAGAGTTCGTCCCGGAAGAGCTCAGGCACCTTGCCTACGCCGACACGGCCCTCCCCATCGGGCACGGTCAAACCATCTCCCAGCCCTATACCATAGCTACCATGCTGGAGATGTTAAAACTGGTGCCTGGTATGAAGGTCCTGGAGATCGGGACGGGTAGCGGATACACGGCGGCACTCATCCACGAGATAACGAGATCTCCTGTCTACTCAGTGGAACTCATACCCCATTTGGCAGAGAAGGCGAGAGAAACCCTGGAAAAGCTGGGCTACAGGAACGTGAAGATATTCGTGGGAGACGGGAGTGGGGGACTGCCAGCCTACGCACCCTATGACAGGATAGTATACCACGCCGCCCTCCCGGAAATTCCTTCACCAATTGTTGGACAACTACGGGAGGGCGGCATCCTGGTGGCACCAGTGGGGTCCCTCCATCACCAGGACCTCGTGGCGTGCCAGAAAAGAGGCGACCAGCTCGTGGAGATCGAGAGGAGGCCGGGCTTCGTCTTCGTACCGGTGGTGGGAAGGTATGGCTTCCGTTTATATAGATGAGGACCTGTTGGAAGCGCTCCTGGAAGCGGCCCGCCGGAAGTACCCCAGGGAGTTCTTCGTCCTCCTGGAAGGCGAGAAGAGAGAAGAAGGTTTCTACATAACATCCTTCGTCTACATCCCCTGGAAAGAGGGATACCACCACGCCATAATAGATCTTTCCCAGGTCCCCCACGGTGTGATAGGATCCTTCCACTCCCACCCGGGGAGTCCCCACCCCTCCAAGTCCGACCTGGCCTCCTTTCCGTCCCTCGGGCACGTACACCTCATAGCGGGCTATCCCTTCACCCAGGAGAACGTGAAGGCCTTCGACGTGGAGGGAAGGGAACTGAGAATCGTGGTGAGGGGTCAGAGAGCCAGTTTCTAATCACCCTTCATTCGATGTCGGCCTCATCATCCCCCGGAGGGCGCAGAGGGCGATGGTTATCCGGCCTATGTCGCCCACTTCCCTGGGCTCCACGTAGCGTAACTCACCTATCTCGTCCCACTTCGAAACATCCGGTTCAGTACCAGTGACAACGAGGAGAGTGCTCTCGTCCACCTCGGAGGGGTCCAGGAGCTTCTCCGCCCGTTTTGAGAGAACGATGACCTTGGAAGGCTTGAGTATCTCGATAGCGTCCCGTATGTCCGGCACCACGAGGAGCTTAACACCGTCCTGGAACGCCCGGACGCTTATCTCGGGTATTCCGCTCTGGGCGGCCCCGCCCTGAGCCCTCGAGACCACGAAGGTCTTCACACCGTGAGCAGAGACCACCTTGTATATCTCGGTGAGCTTTGCCACCGAATGGACGTCGTGATAGGCCACGATCACGGGAATAATCTATGGGGGCAAGCCTTAAATTTCGCCCACCTTCCTGAGGATCCGCTCGGCAATCCCCCTCGCCACGGGAGGGGGCACGGACTCACCAGCCATGTTGTACTGCCGTTCGAGGGGCCCGAGGAAGACGTGGTGGTCCGGGTACCCCATCAGGCGGGCGTGCTCCCGGGGCGTGAGGAGTCGACCCAGGAAGGGGTGGATGAAGCGGGAGGACCCCATGACGGTGGGGGCCAACCTAAAGGGGTGTAGCTTCACGTAGTTCCTCAGGGTTCTCCGGGCACCTCGGAAATAAGTTAAAGATGACCCCCATCTGAGCTTCCAGGCACGCTCTTCGGCCTTCTTCGAAAGTGCCTGTGGCCTGTGGTTGGGAACAGCTTCATCAAGTTCTTCCAGGTCTCTGATGGCCTCCCAAACGGTGGGGGCGCGCTTGTGCTTCAGTTTCAACTTCACGTTGGAAAGGAACACCCTCCGCCTCACGGAGGGAACTCCAACCCGCTCCGCGTCTATGACGTTGAACTTGACTTCGTAGCCCACTCTGCCGAATTCATACCGGAGCGCCTCCTTGAGGTCTCCCTCGAGGATACCAACAACGTTTTCCATCACGAAGACCTCTGGCTGGAGGTCCCCCACAAAGCGGATGAAGTGAAGGGTAAGCCTGCCCCGCGGATCCTCATAGAGCCTCATAAGGGGTTCTTTCATGCGTTGGGCGTTGGCCACGGTGTAGGCCTCGCAGGGAGGTCCTCCTATGACTATATCAACTTTCCCCAACTTATTTTCAACTTCAGATGAATGTAAGGACCTTATGTCTGTGTTCCACATAACAACATCTGGAAAGTTATGAAGGTAAGTCCTCGCCTCCCACTCCCCTATCTCTACTGCGCCCACCACATCGAAACCTGCTTCCACGAAGCCCCTCGTGAAGCCCCCACCACCTGAAAAGAGGTCAAGGACCCTCACAAAAAGATGGAAGACGGAAGGCGTTTAAAGGACGGACTCCAGCATCCGCTTGAAGGACCTGGAAAACTCGGGGTGGTCCACCAGGACGCCCTTGTTCTCGTTGGGGAGGCCCACGAAGGCCTTCTTGGAGTCTACCAAGATGATGGGGGGCAGATCGCTGTCAGTTTCAATTACATCTATGTCCCTGGAGACTGCAATGGTGCCAGAAACGCCGCGGGGTATGATCATCTTCACCCGGACGCCACGGTTGGCGGCCTCCTCGAGGTAAGGGGCTATGAAGCCGTAGTACTCCAGAAGGAAGTCCGTGGGGAGGGCCACGACGATCTCGTTGGTACTGGAGCGGAGTATGTTCTGTAGACGGGAGCGGAGGATGTTGTCAGTACCAAGGAGCCAGAAACCACCCTCCTCCTTGGGCTTGTGGCTCTGGGCGTGGACCTTTAGTTCCTCCCCGACCTTCTTAATCTTCTCCACTTCCTTCTCGAAGTTCTCCCTCTTCATCCGGATGTAGTTGTTGATGGCCTCCTCGGGGGGAACCGCCCTGTACTTGACGGGCCTCCCGGGCTGCACGAGGACGAAACCCTTCTTGACAAGGCCATTTACTATGTCGTAGACCCTTGGTCTTGGGAGCCCAGCACGGTTGCTCAGCTCACCAGCCGTTAGATCACCAAACAGAAGGAGAGAAGCATAAGTACGGGCCTCGTACTGGTTGAGGCCGATCGTTCTGAGAAGGGAGACGAGATCCTCGAACTGTTTCATCGTCATCACCGATTATTTAAGGGAGTCTCATATTTAATCCTTTTGCCGGTAGATACTAAACAGGTGAACCGAATGGTAGTTACAAACGGTGGTGAGAAGATGGTGAGGAGGACAGCCCTTATGCTCCTGGGGCTGGTGCTGGCCCTGGGTCTTGGGCACGCTACCGTCTTTCTTACCGGAGTTACTGGTGACTGCACCCTTTTGAAGCCCGGTGCCACCAAGATGTACGTGCTCTCCATCGAAGAAAGCACTTCTGGAACCTACATGGTGACCATCACCACCGACGGGCTCTATGTCTACCCCAAGGAACTGACGCTGAACATGGAGGCAAACAAGACCTACACCAAGTGGGTCAAGGTGACAGCCCCCTACAACGTCGTTGACGAGTACTACACGCTCCAGGTGAGCGTCTTTGACAGCAACGCAAACCTGGTGGAGTCCAGGGAGTACTGCTTCCACGTCTATAAAGGAATCCTCGAGACCACCGCTCCTGACGTGGTGTTCGGCTACAAGGGAACGGACGTGAGCGACGGGAAGGTTAAGGTAGCCCTCTACGTGTCCAACCTGGGCCCCTCCACGGTAACGGCTTATCTCGACAGCGACTACGGACTGGTGGCCTTCTCCCAGAACCCTGTCATCGTCAAGGGATACAGGACGGTGGAAGTGACGGCCGAGATGCCCGTGGACGAGCACCTGCCCGAGTACGTGACGTTCTACGCCAAAATCGGTGACGCTACCAAGGAAGTGACGGTGCGGATGCCCGTGCCCGAGTCCATCCAGCCCGACGTCACCGTGACGCCCCCGGAGAAGGTCATCATCGACAGCCCATTGACCACGACCTACGTCAAGGTGACCAATAACAGCGATGCCGAGTTTACGGTGAAGATCGTGGGCAAGTCCCTTCCCTTCGGCGTGGGCGTCTACTCCGACGAGGTGAAGGTTCCTCCCAAGGAGACCATCCTCGTGAAGACCTACTTCACCGCCAACAACGTGCTGAAGACCGGTGACTTCCTCTCCAAGATCTGCGTGGAGGACGAGTACGGGGCAGAGCTCTCCTGCAAGTACACTGTAATAGAGGTGCTCGGCACTGGCGAGAGCACCGCCAGCACCGAGGTAGAGAAGAACGCCATCGTGGCAACGCTGACGGTGAAGAACGGAAGCAAGGCCTACTACGGCGTGAAGGTGGAAGTGGTGGCTCCCGAGGGCTGGAACTACGAGACCACGCCTCAGGTCCTTGACCTGGACAGCTACGAGACCGAGGAAGTGAAGGTCTCCTTCACGCCCACCGAGAACGCCAAGGACGGTGTGGCGGTCATAAGGCTCGTGGCCGCCGACGGCACGGTGATCGCCCAGAAGACCGTGAACCTCTCTACCAAGGCACTAACCGGGTATGCTACTCTTGGCAGCGGTAGCTCAGTGATAGGACTCATCATAGCGGCCATCATCATCGCCCTCATCGTGGCAGCGGTGGTGAAGAAGGGTAAGGAGGCCGAGGCCGAGATCGAGGAGTTCGAGGAACTCACCAAGAAGGGCTAAAAGACCCAAACCCTTTCTTTTTCTTATAAATTCTTACAGGCTTATTCTCTCGACCTTGTAGTACACCACGTCATTCTCGCTGTCCACGAAGGCCAGGACCAGCTTCGTCCGTATCCCCGTGGCCACCCTAACCATCCGGGACAGATCGTTGGGCTCCAAGACGTCTTCCTCGGTGATGACCTGCACAACGTACTGGGTGTGGGCCTCACCGGGCTTCTTGCCCCTGGGGTAGACCCGAAAATGGGTACCGAACTTGAAGCCCGTTTTTATGACGTAGCCCCGGTCTCGTATGTCCCGGAATACCGTGTACTTCACCAGGAAGTTCTTGTCCACCTCTTCGGCGTGCCGGAGGAAGGCGTGGAAGTCGAGGGGCTCTCCCTCCTTCAGGACCTCCAGCTTACCCCTCTCCAGGAGGTAGGCCGCCTCATAGAGGGATAGGACCAGTCCCTCCTTCTTCTTCTCACCAAACCCCCTCTCCACAAGGGGGCCGTAGTCCTCCCGGACGAGCACCCGATTGCCAAGGACCTCTCCCCTAACCGGCATACTCGTAGACACCTCCGCTCCGTTCGATCACGAGGCCTTCCTCCCGGGCCAGCTCGAGTATCACCTTCACCATCTTCTCGTCGATCTTCAGGGCTTTGGCTATTTCCCCGGGCGTGGAGGGATTGTTCCTCACGACGTTCAGGACCTCCGGTAGGTACTTGGAGTAGAGCCAGCTTCGTATGGCATAGAACCTCCCATCAAAGCCGCGTATTCCCTTTATCCTGCCACTCTGAAACTCGGAGGCATGGGTGTAGGAGAAGCGGGAGGCCTCCGCCTCGCTGTCAAATATCCAGAAACCAGGCTCCCCCGTGCGCTTCCCCTCCTCCTTGGGCCGCTCCTTCGCTTTCCTGGAGCTTTTTCTCCCCACGAGGTAGGATACCTGCCTCTTGATGAGCTCCCTCACCTTGTCCTCGGTCCCCACCACGTAGAGGCCGTTATCCAGCCGGACAGCAAAGATCTTCTTGCCCCGGAGGTCGCCGGGAACCTCCAGGTATTCCTTCCCATCCTTCACGATCTTCTTCACGATAAACTTTTGGTGAGTCCCGTTTAAATCCCGACCACCCATCATTCTACGTGGAGCTCCCCGACGTGATGCTGAGACATCCCTCCCCAAGGAAGTTCCAGGACCTCCTTATAGAGGACGTGAAGTATGCCCTTCGAGAAGGGAGGCACCTCCTGGCCCACGCACCCACGGGCATTGGTAAAACAGACGCGGTGCTCGCTCCCTCTGTCCCCTTCGCCCTGAAGGAGGGAAAGACCGTTGCCTACCTTTCCCCGAAGATCTCCCAACACGAGATGGTGGTAAAGGTTCTCAGGGGGATGGAGAAGAAGTTTGGAGTGACCATACGAGCCGTGGAACTCATAGGGAAGCAGTACCTCTGTATACACCCACTCGCGTCAAGGCTGAGGGGCGAGGACTTCTACGAGGTGTGCAGGAAACTCAAGGAAGCGGAGCAGTGCCCCTTCTACCGGCGTTTCCTCCTGGGGGACGTGGAGGTAGATGAGGGAATCCTCGACTATCGCTACTTCCTGGAGATGGGCAGGAAGGAAGGGGTCTGTCCCCACGAGGTAGCCTTCTCGTCCATAGCATCGGCCAACGTGGTGATCGGGGATTACTATCACCTCTTTTCACCGAGAACCGGGAAGATATTCATCAAGAAGCTAAAGAAGGACCTGAAGGACGTGGTGCTCATCGTGGACGAGGCTCACAAT
>JALUER010000075.1:0-320 GCA_027043825.1 Microcaldota archaeon | reverse complement strand
CACAATCTCCCGGAACGGGTCAGGAAGGTCCTGTCGTCCTCCATTACGCTCGGCACCATCGAGGGTGCCGCCAAGGAGGCCACGGCCCTCGACCCGGAGGTGAGGTCCCTTCTCCTCTCGGCCAGGGAGGAACTCGGCACCTGGGCAGAGAGGCTGAGGGACGGGGAGGAGAGAACGGTGGACGTGGAGGTAGTGTCCAGGGCCTTCGGAGGGGACCTGGAAGAGCTGGGGGAACACCTTATGGAACTGGGGAAGGACTACCTGGAGGCCACCGGGAAGACGAGGTCAGCCCTTCTCCGGCTGGGTAAGTTCCTCTCCCT
>JALUER010000074.1 GCA_027043825.1 Microcaldota archaeon | reverse complement strand
GGCCGTTGATGTGGCAGAGATTGTCAGGAACCGGTTCATCACCGACGCCAAGGTAAAGGAGATAACCATCGGGACCGAGGAGGTACAGGGCGAGAACGGCACCACGAAGGTTTCTGCCATCGACATCGTCCTGGCAAAGTAAAGGCGTTCCCTTTATTTTTCCTCCGTTTTTATATTTATGGCGATGGTGAGGCTGCCCATCTGTCAGGACTGTGCAGCTGGTAGAGATCTTTGCCCCACCCACAGGGAGATGCTGGAGAAGGGGCTCCTCAGCGAGACGGACGTGAAGGTGTCCCGCATACTCTACGAGCTGGATGGGTACTACAGAATAGGGGACACCGTAGAGCTGGTGAGGGCCATAGACCTGGGCTCCTTCGTGCTCCTCCTCGTCCGGGGAGATGTGAGCAGGCTCATCGGGAAGGGTGGAAGGGTTCTCAAGGCGATACGGCAGAAGGTGGGCAAGCCCGTCCGGATCGTGGAGATCGATGTGGACCTGAAGAAGAGCGTACAGGATCTTTTCAGTGGGGCGAGGGTGATCGGGGTCGGTGAAGAGAGGAGGGGCGAAAAAAACGTCTACAAGATCTACGTCCTTCGGAGAGACATCAAGTTCCTCCCCTTCAAGTACAAGGACATCGAGAAGGCCCTTTCCTACATCGTTCCAGGCGACTTCGTGGTGGAGTTCGTGTAAGTTTTCCTAACCCCCTACCACGACGCGTCACGATTCTTCACGGTAAGCTATTTATATGTCATGATACCATCATGATAGTACATGGCGGAGGGGGACATCATCAGCGCCCTCAGGTCGATGGTACCAGGGCTCAAGGAGGAGGACGTGACTGACCTTAAAGCTATCGCTGCCTACGCCGACAACCCCCTCGTGCTGGGCATGATGGTGGCCCTCCTCATCGAGGAGAGGAGGAAGACGAACCAGCTCCTGGAGGAAATCCTCAGGGAACTGAGGAAGAGGGATGTAAAGGAAGAGGAGATCGTGGCCCTCTCCGACCAGGACGAGAGGATCCTGGAGCTGGTGAAGGAGAGGGGCATGGTGACCGCCGCCGACGTGAAGGAAGCGTTGGGCTACAAGGGCCTCAACGGGGCCTCGGCCCGCCTCAACAACCTCCACAGGATGGGCTACCTGAAGAAGGTGCGGCGGGGCAAGAAGGTATACTTCATGCTCGCCTGAGGGTGCCAGCTGCAGTATGCCGTCGGATCCACCTCCGTCCCACTCCGCCTCCCTCGCCCCCTTTCTTTTTCCACTCACGAGTGGTTCTCCTCCCTCGCCCCCTTAATTAACCCGTTTCTCCCAAAAATCTTCTCGTGCTCCAGGAGACCCCCATACCCCTGGGAAGGCGAGAGAAGATCCTCCGGAGGTTCGGCTACAAGGGGATGGCCTACCTGGGTAGGGTAGTGTTGGGGAAGGGTGAGGCGGCTGCCCTGGGGAGGCCCGTCCTCCTTGACCTCTCCGAGTCCCACGTGGTCCTCGTCTTCGGTAAGAGGGGCTATGGAAAGTCCTACACACTGGGTGTCATCCTCGAAGAGTTCGACCGGCTCCCCTTTTCAGTGAGGAGTAGGTTGGCGGTGGTGAACATCGACACGGCGGGCGTCTTCTGGACCATGAAGTTCCCCAACGAGGAGGACGAGGAGCTCCTGGCTTCCTGGAACCTGAAGCCGAGGGCCGTGGAGAACATCGAGGTCTACGTGCCCAAGAAGGTGATGTCCTACTACCTCTCCCATGACCTGCCTGTGGACGGGGCCTTCGTGTTAAACCCTGCCGAGCTGAGCGTGGACGAGTGGCTGTGGCTATTGGGGACGGACATCGACAGCGAGGTGGGGGTAAAGTTGGTGGAGGTGTTAGAGAAACTGGATCCCCCCTTCGGGATAGAGGAGATGATCGAGGGGGTGGAAGGAAGTGACGTGGCGTCCCGGTCGCTCAGAGCAAGACTAAAGGTGGTGAAGAGCTGGGAGCTCTTCGAGGAGGATGCCCCCTCCATAAAGGACTATGCCAAGGGAGGAAAGATCACCAACATCGACGTGAGTACCTTTAGGGGGTCTTCACGGCTCCAGGAAGTGGTGGTCGCCCTTCTGGGTAGAAAACTCTTCGAAGAGAGGATGCTGGCAAAGAAGGGGGAGGACATCGCCCTGGTGGAACACAAACCCACCTCCTTCGAGATGCCCATCGTGTGGATGGTCATAGACGAAGCCCACCTCTTCGCCCCCAAGAGGGGTGAGTCCCTCTCCAGGGATATTCTCCGGATCTGGGCCAAGGTGGGCCGTCAACCGGGACTGGCCCTTATCCTCGCTACCCAGCAGCCCAGCGACCTGGACGACGCCCTCATCACCCAGGCCGACGTCTTCATATCCCATCGGCTGACATCCTACCTGGACCTGAAGGCCCTGGAGAAGATAAAACCATCCTACGTCCCTACCGGGCTATCGGAGGAGATCTCGAAGATGGGGCACAGGAAAGGACTTGCCATCGTCCTCGACGACGTGACAGAGCGGCTGCTCCTCGTCCAGATCCGCCCGAGGATGAGCCTCCACGGCGGGAGCTCCGCGTCGGCCCTCCGGACGTCACTCCTATAACCCCTTTTTAAAGAGACCCCTCAAATAATTATACGATACCATGGGCGAGGGAGGCAAGAAGAAGTACAACTATCGCATAGAGAACATCGTTGCCTATGCGAACCTCAACACGGACATAGACCTCTTTAACCTGGCCCTCTCCATGGAGAACGTGGAATACGAGCCGGAGCAGTTCCCCGGAGCCATTCTGAGGGTAAACAACCCCAAGGCAACCCTCCTCATCTTCAAGAACGGGAAGGTCATCTGTACCGGGACGAGGACGGAGAAAGACGTCCGAGAGGCCATAAAGAGGGCGGTGGAAGAGATCAGGAAAGCCATGCCGGAGCTCAAGCTCCCGGACCCGGACAAGGTGCCCTTCGAGATAGAGAACATCGTTGCCTCCGCTTCTCTCGACGTGGACGTGGACCTCTACGCGTTGGCTGAAGCCCTGGAGAACGCCGAGTACGAGCCGGAGCAGTTCCCCGGCGTCATCATCCACATCGGCGAGAACGACGGGAACCCGACCATCCTTCTCTTCAAGAACGGCAAGCTCATCTGCGCAGGGGCAAAGAGTGAGAAGGAGATAGAGGAGGCCATTGCCAAGCTGGAGAAGATGCTGGAGGGCTTCGTGCGGAAGAGGTGAGAAGCCCTAATGTCGTTCTTGCATATAGAGATGATAAGAAAGGCCCACAGGGAAGGAAGGCCTGAAATAGTGCCTTCTATGCTTAAACTACCCAGTGGAAACGTCGTAGGTCTTTACGTGTATCATCCCTCGGGAAGAGAGAAGGCCCTCGAGCTTGGTAAAAGGTTCTTGGAGCACGTGAAAGACTCCATGAGACGGGAAGGGTATATGTTGTACGGGAAGAGTCCCTATGAGCAGTGGGAGTCCCTATATCTATACCACCAGGAAAAGGAGATCGAGGGGATCCCGGTGGTCTTTGTAGGTATAAGGGAAGAGGCATCCGACTCGACCGGTAGCGGTATTCTGTTTCTATCAAGGCTGTTTAGGTATGCGAGGTCATTCAAGAGGAGAGAAGGTATTTAAATTTTACTTGGGAAGAGATATTCCGGGTCGACGGCCATAGCGGCGGGGAAACACCCGGTCTCATTTCGAACCCGGAAGTTAAGCCCGCCCACGTCCCGGATGGTACTGGCGGTGTGTCCGCCGGGAAGTCCGGGTCGCCGTCGCCCGCTTCATCATCCTTTTATTTTACCTTGACCTTCTTCTTCCATGAGGCTGAACATCATCCTCCACAGGAACGCGGAGCTGGACGACTGGGAGGAGAAGATCCGGGAGGCCCTGGAGGGGAAGGTGGAACCCCTCGAGCTGAACTTCACCGTTGTCCCCACTGAGTTCGATGTTTTGGATGGAATCGACGAGTCCAGTGATGTAAATGTGGTTGTCTTTGCCCCGAAGAAGGGGACAGGGGCCGTCGTCGCCCCAGTAGTGGAAAAACTGCTCGAGAAGGGTACAAAGATCTTCTTCGCTTGGTATGAAGACATGCCCTCCATGCTGGAAGACTTCGTGGTGTACCTTTACGGGCTGTTGGGAATAAAAGGATAAAAAGGTGGAGGACCTCATAGCTCCGTGATACTCTACCCCTCCGGCAACGGCGTCATGGTGGACGCAGGAAGGAAGATTGTGGTAGATGGGGCTAGGCGGGTTAAGGGAGCGATCCATGTTGTCACTCACGCCCACTGGGATCACCTGGGTGCCGTGCGACGGGGCGGGGGTTTTTCTAACATTGAAACGGCGGAGATCTTAAGGAAGAGGGGAATAGAGGTAGAGGGAGTGGAGGGGATGGAAGTTGGAGAGGTGGAGGTCCGTTTCCTCAACGCCGGCCACATCGTGGGGTCTTCCCAGGTCCTCCTCCTCAACGGGAAGGACGTCCTGATAACCGGGGACTTCAAGGTGGAGGACGATGTGGTGGTGAGGGGTGCCGACGTGGAGAACGTGGACGTGCTGGTTATGGACACCACCTTCTCCGTTCCCTACTTCCGGTTCCCCTCCCGGAGAACCCTTTACCGGCAGCTTAAGAGCTTCCTGAGGGAGCACCTTTCCCAGGGGAGGAGCGTGGTGCTCTTTGGCTACGCCGTGGGGAAGGCCCAGGAGCTGACGGGCTTCCTGAACACGCTAGGGATGAAACCCTACGTCCTTCCTGAAACCCACGCGGTGAACGCACTCTTTGGATTAGAGGACAGGGTAGCCCATTCGGTGAGGAATGAGCCAGCCGTTTACATCTTACCTCCCCGGTTCAAGAAGGTACTCGATGCCCTCTCCTTCCAGACGGGGGTTCCCTTCGTGGGGCTCTTTGCCTCGGGCTGGAACCCGGAGCTGCCCCTCTCTTCCCACGCCGACTGGTACCAGACGGTGAAGTACGTTGAGTCGGTGTCCCCGGAGCTGGTGGTGACCTACGGGCAGCACGCCGAGGCGTCGGCGAAGTTTCTGAAAGCCGAGGGGTTCGATGCAGTTCCCTTGAGGAATGGGTTGTTCGTGTAAGATGGTTTTAAACGTTTAGCTGTATAACAGTTTAACATGGAACTTCAGCTGAAGGTGAGAAAAATTGGTAACTCGCTCGGCATCATCCTACCAAAGAAGATAGCGAAGGAGTTGGGCATCTCACCGGGAGACGAGATACTCATCGAGATTGGCCCAAAAAGGCCTGCTGTGGTGTTCGGATTACTTAAAGGTGCTGGATTGGACCCAGAGAAGGCCAAAGTCTTCAAGGAGGACGAGAAATGGTAAAGTATTACTGGGATACGTATGCAATTGTACTCCTCTTGGAAGGTGATGGGCGAATCTCGAAGTACATAGACGAGGAGGGAATAACGAGCACCTTGAATGTTATGGAGTTGTGCGTCTATCTTTTGAGAAACGACTTACCCTGTAGAAAGATCGTGAAGGAGATCTTGAGTGGTTTCTCGCTGATCTACCAATTTCCTGTAGATGTGGTTACGGAAGCGGCCCGTCTAAAGGATAAAAAGCGGAGAGAAGGAAAGAAATGGAGTTATACAGATGCCATGGGCTACATTCTGGCACTAAGGACGGGCAGTATATTTTTAACAGGGGATAGAGAATTCGAAGGAGAAAAGAACGTGGAGTTTCTGGGTTCGCATTAAATTCAGTTGCGAACATCATTATTACCATGGAAAAACCTGAAATCGACCCGAAGAAGATCGTCCACGTCGTCTATACCAACTGGAAGGGTAAAACGAGGGTAAGGAGGATCTACCCCATCCGGATCTACTGGGGGAAGACAGAGTATCATCCAGAAGAGCAGTGGTTGCTCGAGGTTTGGGACATCGACAAGGACGCTCCCAGGACCTACGCCATGAAGGACATCAGGGCCTGGTTCGTGCCGGAGGAGTAAGCCTCTTACGCAAGAATTCTCTCAATCGGTTGGCCCTACGGATCTCTTCCCCCTCCTTGAAGAACCATCGAGGGATCTTTGGTCCTTCTGACAAGATCCTCTCGGCCAGCTCTGGACTACTAACAAGTTTCTCTATCCAGCGTCTTCCCTCTTCTCTTTCCAACCAACCAGGCGGAGCATATGGAATTGCTCGAAGTGGATCGGAGACAGAAATACCGAGCCCTACGCGGAGAAGGAACAAGTCTCTCACAGCGTCCCGTCTTTCTCCTATAAATTTCTCGTACACCTCCTTTGTGGGTTCTAAGCCGAGTTTCAGTCCCTTTTTCCTCATCCAACGAAGAAACCTAACCTCCCCAAAGTCAAAGATCTTGCGAAACAATTCCTCTTCTTTCTTTTTACGTGGGTTTAGCAGGTAAAACAGGTGGGATGAAAATGTGTTCCCAAGGAAGACGCTGGCCAATAAGTTGAAATAAGAAGAAGTAGAGTGGTAGCCTAAGTAGTTGGCAATGACAGATGCTGCAAGAGAAGTCGCAAAGAGGGCAGTGCTCACTTTACCAAATCGCTCGACGCCCCTGTATACTTGGGCAAGCCGTGCCTTATTTTCCTCGTTGTAAACAAAGCCTATCAAGGCCAACGTATAGGGGTTTATCGCTTCTCTCGTGGAAATGGCCGTACCATAACGAGCTGCCAACTCCTCTAAACCGGCCGCGTGAAATAGTTCGTGGAGAAGTGTCTCCTGGAGTTTTCTGTCGTCGTCGAGCTTTCTTGGATCAAGCTTTATGGTCTTTACTATACCGCCGTGTTCCCCCAACGTTCCTGGGGGAAGGGCCTTGAACCTTACCTTGGTCTTTTTTGCAATCCTTTCCAGATTCCACCGGAGGATCTGGTCCTTCAACCAAGGGAATTTTTGGACAATCTCCCAGGCAGTCTTGTGCCCCATCAGGAAGGAAGAAAGGATGAGGGTATATAAATATTGTTTAGAGGGGCGTCAGCGTTATTCCCCGTTCTTCAAGGAGCTTGACGAGGGTTTTGGTGGACCGCTTGGTATTCTGGAGGTTCAGCCGCCGAATAGCCCTCTCGATGGACGCCTCGTCCCCCTCGAACTCGGCGTACTTCAAAACCCCGTTCACGTCCACGAACTCGCCCTTCACCCCTTCTATCTCGAAGACCCAGCGGCGTTTCCGTATTTCCAGGTGCGGTGTCCCCTTGAAGAGCCGCTGGAGGATCCCCTTCATGGTCTCGCCGTCGCTGATCTCCAGCTCGAGCTCTTCATGGGTTAGGTATCCCTTGTCGCCCAACCACTCCTTGTAAGTGAGAATCCAACGGCCATCAACTTTCCTGACCCTCATGGAGCGGATTTCGTCGAAGATGAGGATGAAGTCCTCCTGGTCGGCGGGGCGGGGCCTGATCCCCAACTCCCTCAGCCGGGAGAGGAGCTCTTCCTCATCCACGTCGAGCAACTTTACCTCAACCTCGAGGGGCATGGGGAAATTTGAACAGGAGTGTTTAAGGAGCCTTCGGGGAGCCAACAAGCTTCGTAATGTTCACGCCGAGCACCTCGCAGTACCTCTGGATGACCTTCCTCCGGGATTCCAGGAGTATAGGGTCGGTATCCAAGGGGGCTACCTCCTTTTCGAGGATGTATACAGCCTGTTCCGAGCCGCAGGAGACCAAGGTCTCCAGATAGCGTTTAATTTTCTCCCTTTCATCGGAGTCGAAGAGGGACGCACAGAGGCCCATATCAGCTTTTAGATTATGAAACAACCCCAGGGCCTCCTCACAGCTCCACCGACTCCTCTTGACCACGTAGTTCTCCAACATCCTGTAGCACCTGAGCTGGGAAAGACAAAGGGTTGCCTCAAGCCCCTTCGAGCTTTCGCGGGAAAACAGATCATCAAAACGTCTACGTTCTTTCTCCTTCAGGTAATCGGTGAAATTAAGTAGCAGGGTAGAGAGCGGTCTTCCATAGGCTACTGGAGGGGAGACACCTGCCGTCTCAAATTCGAGCTGGAGAGCCTGAAGATAGGCAACGAGAACGCCACCTGGAGCGTTCTCCTTCAGGCGACCCAGCTCGTTCAGAGAGCTCCGAAACTCCTCAACCATCCTTTTTGGAGTGACAGGCAAGGTTACCGGCGGCCCGGATGAAAAGGAATCCAGGGAGCTTACAACACCCAAATAAACATCGAAAAGATAGAAGGCCTCGTTATAACAGCAGTCAGAGCGATCAATAAAACTCCTCAGGGTCTTCATCCCTTCCAGCTTCAATAGGGGGACGGTCTCACCGATCCTATTCGTCTCTACGTTTTTGTCGAGGAGTGTGTATGTTTCGGGGCTAACAACAGTCTCGAGTCGGGTCTCGTGCCTTTCTATGATGGAGATGAGTTTTCCTTTCGGAAAAGGGAGAAGCAGAGTAGATATATATGGAAGGAGCAGGCTAAGGAGAAAGAGTAGGATGATCGCCACCCTTCCCGTAGAAGCAGGAACTGATCCGCTTCTCTGAACAGGGAATTCCCTAATTCTCCTGCCCACAAAGTAGAAGAGTGGCCCGAGCAAAACCAGACTAAGGAAATCAATGACTACACGGAGGTCATCAAAGCTGATGTAGAGCAGCGAAAGAAGCAGAACCGAGGCAAGCACGGCCAGAAACTCTTTCTTCATTTGACGGAAGCGATAGTATGCTGTCTCGTATGCCGCAAGCCCATCATCAACGCCTAACACCAGGAAGGCCACCACTAAGGAAGAGAGAAGGACGAAGACTATGCGAACAGATTCGTTGGGAATGATGAGTCCGTTTGGAAGAACATGGGACCCCGAGAACAGGATAAGAAGACCAGAGAGGGCAAGGAGTGATGAGAGGGTGACCGCGTAGTGGGCGAAGATCCGCCGGGCCGGAGCTTTACTTCCCAGCCAAAGGGCAAACCACAGGATGATAGGTAAGAGGACATCCAGGAAGGTTTCGAAGAAGAAAACCATAAGTCTAAGCATTGGTAGAACATCTCTTAAAAGTAAGAAGAAAGAAGGAAAGGTGGCACCGTTCAGCCAAAGATGGTGTTGAAGGCCAGCTTCACGTCCTCAGCAGTTACGGTCTTCCTGCCTGCGTGCTGAGCGTACTCGACAGCCACCTTGGTGATCCGGATTGCCAGGTCCTCCAAGATCTCTGCCAAAACCTTCACTGCCTCGTCAGATACCATCGTTGCACCAGC
>JALUER010000073.1 GCA_027043825.1 Microcaldota archaeon | reverse complement strand
GTCCGGGACGTACCTCTTTATCTTCTCGGCGTCGATCCTCCCCCGTTCCCCGGGAAAGTGGGGATCCCTCGTTATGGTGGGAACGAACTTGACGCCGTACCTCTCCCACTCACCGGCGAAGGGGATGGTGTGGTAGTAGCGGGCCGAGTGGATGTGGACCACGTCGTGCTCGATGCCCCGGTGGATCGCCTCACGGTATATGGATCGAAATGGGGCAATACCCGTGCCCGCCGTGAGGACCGCAACCTTTCCCTCCTCGAAAGGCTCGAGGGAGAGCTTCCCAACGGCGTCTTCCACCTTCCAGACGTCTCCCGGCTTCGCACGATCAAATATTGAGCTCATCTTCCCCCCAGGGACGAGGTGAACCACGAAGGTGATGACCCCGTCCGAGGGGGCCGAGGCCACGGAGTAGTAGCGCTTCACTCCGTCCCTGACGATCCCCAGGGCGTGTCCCGCCTCGAACTCCACCTCACCGTCGAAGACCAGGTAGAGGAGATCCCTGTCAAAGTATATCTTCTCCTTCAAAACAATCTCGCTCACTCCTCTCCCTCCAGCTTTTTGATGTACTCATAGGCAGACAGGGCGGCCACCGCCCCCTGGGCTGCCGCCGTTATGATTTGATGTACCCCGTTACAGGCCGTGGTCACGTCACCGGCGGCGAAGAGACCAGGCACGTTGGTAGACTGGTCCGGCCCCACCACCACGTAGCCCCTCTCGTCGAGCTCCACGCCGAGGGGTTTCAACAGCTCCGTCTGGGGCTCCATACCGATGTCGATGAAGACCCCGTCCACCGGGAGGATATTCTCCTCCCCGGTCTCCCGGTTCTCGAGGACGAGCCTCTCCACTTTCCCCTCACCTTCTATCCTCTTCACCACGTAGGGGATGACGAACTCCACCTTGGGGTTCTTCTTCAGCCGCTCCACGTAAATGGGCTCGGCCCGGAAGCCCCGGCGCCTGTGGATCAGGTATACCTTGGAGGCGTACTCGGTGAGAAGCTCCGCATCCATGAAGGCCGTGTTCCCTCCTCCCACCACGGCAACCACTTTCCCCCTGAAGAGGGCCGCGTCACAGATGGCACAGTAGGAAACGCCCTTTCCCAGGAGTTCGGCCTCTCCAGGGACCCCCAACTTCCGGTGGGTCGACCCGGTGGCGTAGATAACTACCTTGGCCCTCGTGACCCCCACAGAGGTCTCTACCACGAACCAGTTCCCTTCCTTCTGGATTTTCTTTACCTCTCCCTTCACCATCTCGGCGCCGAATTTTTCTGCATGTTCCCTGAACCTCTCCATGAGCTCAGAGCCCTTTATGGAGGAAAAGCCCGGATAGTTTTCCACCAGATGGGCGTCCAGTACCTGGCCTCCGAAGTCCTTGGAGACCACCACCGTCCGGAGCATACTCCTACCTGCGTATAGGGCCGCCGACAGGCCTGCGGGGCCTCCCCCCACTATCAAGACGTCGTACTCCTCCTTCAGATCGGCAGACGTGGGTGTCTCGGTGAGGGAAAAGGAGAACTCAATGCCCATGGTGGTGCTCCACCCCCTTGGCGTGGAGGAGGGCGTGGTGGATCTGGTGGACGAACATGTCCACCGCTGCGTTTATCTCTGGCGGGCAGCCCTCCCACTCAAGGAGGGTTTCACCCGTGTCAGCCTTGACTATTACGTTCTTGGGGACAGCGGAGACGTTGTAGCGGTCTGCCAGGTCAGAGTACTCTATGGCCTCCACCATTATGCCCTTCACCCGGGGAGAGAGGTAGGCGATCCTATGGGCCGCCTTCACGGCGTAGGGACAGTAGGGACAGGAGGGCGTCACGAAGACGTAAACAATGAGGTCTTCATCGATGGCGTCGATGTGCTCCTTCAGGTGGGGGTTTAGTTCGAAGTCCAGCTTGCCCGTCCCGACGAGCAGAATATCTCCCAGGAATGCAGGGAACTCGTGGCCAGAGGGGATGCCCCAGTACTGGATCCTGGGGGCCTCTTCAAAGAGTATCACGGGTCCCTTCTCTACACCGTACTTCTTCGCCACCTCCACATCCTTTTTCACGTGGTATACCTCATAGACTACCTTCTCGTTGGCGGAATGGATGTCTTCCAGGAGTTCCTCGATCACGTTACAGTACTGGCACTCCGGGCCGTCGTCCCGGAAGAAGAGGATCTTCACCTCCTTCTCCACGGGCTTCAAGATCTCCTTCACCTTGTTCAGGTCCTTGTCGCTGAGCACCATGTTAACACCGTAAACATCACAGGGCGTTGAAGTTTTAAGGGTGACGGTATTCCTGAAGGGCGCTAACCCAGCAGGAGCTTTAGCAGGACGCCCAGCAGGATGATCACCACGCCACGCTTCAAGCGGGAAAGCACGTACTCCTTGTTATATTTGACTATCTCCTCCAGTACCTCTCCCCTGAAGACCCTCAGCCTCCTGGCAGGTTCCATGAGGAGCACAACAGGATACGTGGCAACTGTAGTGAAGATGAGGACGCTTATGGCTGACGAGAGTCCATAATTGGAGATGTAGTTTCCCAAGTTCGGTAGCAATCCGCTTAGCGTCTTTCCCGTGGAAAACAGGAGCAGAACATCTAAAAAGACCTGGAAGAAGAGGATCAAGACGTTCAGGGCAACGTAAAAGAAGCCCACGGTTATCCAGGTTCTCGGGTCCCACAGTACACGCTTCACGCGCCACAGGAGCTGAACGGTGTAGACAAACGTGAGGAAGATGTTCCACGATAGGAGGACAGGTAGCCTCGTGGCATACACCAAGACATCAATCACGGTACCACCTCCAGCCACTAAAGTACCTCCGCAACACCTCCCACATCCTCGACACTTCCTCCGGGTCCCTCGCCCTGAACCTGAACAACCGCTCAAGCTCCCTCACCACGTGGCGGGCCAAGAGCTCCCGATCGGTGGTGAGTGGGGTCGTGTGGAGGACCTGGAGCACGTAGCGACCGACCGTCCTCAGTTCTTCAGTGGGCTGGACGACAACTACGGAAATATCGCTGTCCGGGTGGTGCCTGCTCTTTACCTTGGCAAGTCCCTTTTCTTTTAGCCTCGAAAGGAAGGAGAAGGCAGGGCCGAAGGACGCCGGAAACGTGCCGCTCTTCTTGACCATGAAAACGAAGTGCCTTGAGGTGGCCAGGGACTTGAGGAGCTCTACAGGGAGGTGGTCCGTCGGTAGAAAGGGAGTGAACTCGTAGGTGATGATGACGCCCTTCTCCAGCTCCTTTCTCAGGAGGAGATGCCACACACCCCTGGAGTACTCGTCCCATATCTTCCCGGAGCTGGGTCTGAACCCCTGGAGGCCATAGGGGTCGTGATAACCAGCACCTAATACCTTCCGGGAGGCGTCCAAGTACTTCAAGCGGAGCCACCGACTCTTTTTCACCTCCTCAACGATCGACCTCCTCATGGGGCCGAGGTAAAGTGCGTTAGCTTGGTAGGGGATCTTCGCGTTCCTAAGCAGCGGCCGCAGGACACGGGACAGTCCATGCACACTCCCTCTCTCGTCGGGAGACCAGAACAAGTCATAGCTTTTCCTCTCCTCCCGGGGGTGGCTGCGGAGGCGTGTCTTGGAAAAGGTATCGTGAAGGATGTAGTCTGCCAGCCTTTTGCCGATCTCCACCTTCACCGGATGGAGTTCCCCTCCCTCAGTCACCCAGAGAGAAGGGGCCCTGGTTATATAAC
Organism: Microcaldota archaeon; assembly: GCA_027043825.1. GTDB lineage: Archaea > Iainarchaeota > Iainarchaeia > JAADDC01 > JAADDC01 > WANZ01. The sequence continues at coordinate 5,718 of JALUER010000073.1, read as the reverse complement.
CTTTTCCCGGCAATGGATTTCCGTGGACTTCTCTGTAGACACCACCATGGGTCCAAGGTGGGTGCTCGTGCTGGCCTTCCTGGGCTTGATAGGCTCCTTTGCCTACGGTCTGCAGAACTCCATACTCTTCTACACCACGCTGCCGTCAGAGGTGCCCGATAAGGGCATACTCATCTTTTACCAACCTTCATGCCCCCACTGCATTGCGGAGATACCCGTAATAAAGCGGCTCGTGGAAGAAGGCTACCCAGTCTATGCCATAAACGCCCTCGAGAGGCCTGACGTGGCATCTTCCTTCGGGGTTACTGCCACCCCTACCATCGTCATACTTCCCTCTGGCGTCAAACTGGTGGGCGAGCAGGACTACGATACCATAGTGGAGGTGTATGAAAAAGGATCTGCGAGCGTGACGGAAGGAGCAGCGTGCGGGGTGGAAACATTAACCTGTGGAGTTACGTGAACGGGTTTTTCGCGTCGCTTGGCGGCTGTACCCTTCCAGTTCTCTCTGTACTGGCCGCCAAGGTATCCGACCCCAGTTTCAACAAGTGGCGGTTTCTCCTATCGTTCTTCCTTGCCCAGTTCGTCCTGTTCAGCCTCTTTAACCTCTCAGTTGCTTCGATATATAGCCTGTTCCAAGAGATCCAGCCCTTCCTGCTCCTCCTGGCGGCCCTGCTCACCTTCACACTGGCAGCAGGTATCTACATGGGGAAGCCCATTAACGTGCCGTCCCTCGGGGGGCTCTATGGAATAGCCCTGTCCCCCTGTTCCATAGGTTTCGTGGTGGCCACGGCCGCATCCTCCTTCACCTATTTCGACGCCGTGCTAAACGCATTGCTCTTCAGTCTCGGTATTGTTACTCCCCTTACCGTGATAGCCCTGTTACTGAGGAGCACTTCCTCCCTGATGAAGCACGCGGCTCTCCTGGAGCGTCTCTCGGTGCTCCTCCTCGTGGTGACGAGCTTCTACCTGGCATACCTTGCAGGCTCATCCTGGAGGTGGATACCGTGATGGACCCGGTGTTCCTGTTCCACGCGGCCATATTGGTCCTCGTAGGGGCAATAGCGGTCGTTACACTACGCAAGTGGGATGCGGCCGCATTGATAGCCCTTCTCATCCTCTTTGCATACCACTGCGCAACCTGGGGTGACTCCTGCACCACCTGCAACCTTGGAGATGTCCGGTGCATGGTAGAGCTCACCGTCTTCTGGGGAGTAGTTCTGCTCTGGTACCTCGGGAGAAAGGGGGTTCTCCCCCTCCGCTTTTAACCTGTTACCCGCATAAGGTAGTAAATGATGAAGCGACTGTGGCGTATGCTCGCATTTCTCCTCCTCATTCCCAGTGTCTACTCGACCCTGCAGATCACTCCGCTGTCCGTGCCCGGAGAGGCCGTGGCCTACACACCTTACCAGGCCACCCTCAAGGTGTCCCTCAGTGGATGTGAAGGCAACCACACGCTCTTCTGGTTCCTTTCAGGCGAGGGCATCGCCTGGCAGAACAACCCAACACCCTCTCACCTACAGGTGCCCTGTGGAGGTTCTGCCCTCATCGAAGTTAACGTCGGGCTGAAGGCGTCAACCGTCATCCAGCTAAAGGTCTTTGACCAGAGCCTCCCCTATGGAGACGAGAACCGGGTCGCATCCTACACGTGGGAGGTAAACGTCCAGCCCATCCCCGTGGACTTCCACGTGCTAATTCCCCGGTTCCGGTATCTCGCCCTCTCAGGGGAAACAGTGGTGATCACTTACGGATGGTCACTCGACTGTAACGGGGGCAGGGAGGTCCCCTATAGAATACGCATTAACGGAGCTTCGAGGTGCGTTAACCCGAACGACAACTACTGCACGTCTCCCTGCGGTTTTCACTTCTCTGAAAGCCCCTACATACCCCCGCAGTACCCCAGTGGCACCAGCGGGGTCTACGGCATACCCATCAGCATAGAACCTGGCCCGGGGGTAACGGTCGTCAACCCCTCTGACGACGCGGGCACCATAAAGATCGTCTACTTCAGGGAACCGTCGTCCCCCGTCCCGGCGGATCTCTGGATCCAAGCGGAGTTCCCTGAGGAAGCAAACGGCGTCGTGAAGGGAACGCTATCGGGAGGGATGGAGTGCTCTTCCAACGGGACGGGAGTAAAAGTGGACCTAAAGATAGTGGACGAGTTCGGGAAGGTGCTCTGGAGCGGAGAGAAGGTCTTGGGCTGCGGGTATAGTGACGAGTGGGGTGCCTCGTTCGACCCACTAACATTTCCCCAGCCAGGGAATAGGGTGTTCAAGACCGTCATCAGCTCCGACAAGGTCAACGACACCGACGAGTCCAACAACACCTACACCTTCACCGTGAGAGTAGGGGAGAACGTCCCGTCGGCGGACATCTACGTGCGTCTATGGGCCGACAAGGAGGCCCTGGTGCCCGGTGAGAGCACGAGGATCCACCAGGTCGTGGGACTCAGGAACTGCTCCGGAGGGCCCTATGAGATAACAGTCCAAAACGACTGCTCCCTGTGGACCGTGGAGCTGAACTGCGGTGAAGAGAAGGAGTGGAGCTACACTGTCACGGGTCCCTACACTACCTGGCTGGAAGCCTACTCTCCCCACATCTACGACGTGAACGTGCTCAACAACAGGGAAAGGCTCACCATCAGGGCGGCCCCAGCTCCTGAGGAAAGGAACGTAGACCTCTGGGTAAAGCTGCTCTCGCTTCCCTTCCCCGACGGAAAGGTGCCCCTCGATAGAGAGATAAACATCACGGCGGTCTACGGGGCAAAGGACTGCAGGACCCCGACGACCGCCCGGCTGGAGATGAGGATACTAAAGGATGGATCCGTAGTACTCCAGGAGGAGAGGAACGCAGTAACGGTTCCCTGCGGGTCTACCTCCCACTGGACGGTTCCCTTCACACCTACCGAAGAGGCAAACTACAGGGTGGAGGTGTCCATCACCCCCACAGAGAGGAACGACATTAACCCCTCCAACAACAGCCACGCGCTCACCTTCCGGGCAGTCTCACCGGTGGTGGACCTGGGTATCCACCTCGCGGAGGCGCCCGAGGAAGTGAACGTGGGGAAGCCCTACAGGGCCGTCCTCAGGCTCACCTGTAGTACCGACGCCAACGAGTTGGAAGAAGTCTCCTATGGCTACGAGCTCACCATCGGCGACCAAAACAACAGCCTCGTCTACCACGATGAAGGGGTCGGCACCTTGGACCGCTGTCCAGGGGAGAAGAACATAGAAGTAGTCTATACCTTCACTGAGCCAGGTGAGTACACCCTGATCTACAGGGTGCAAAACACCGACGACCTCTACCTCTACAACAACTACCTGTTATGGAACGTCATCGTCTCAGGAGAGCCCGTTCCGACCGACACGAACGCCCCCGCCGTCGTGGAATTCGTGGTAAGCCCGTCAGAAGTGAACGTTGGAGAGCCGGTCACCCTCGAGTGGAACGTTGTAGACGAGAGCGGGGTCAACGTGACCATCGACTTGGGTGACGGGAACGAAGTGGACGTGAATGCTTCGGGCAGTCTGACCTACACCTACCAGACAGCCGGGGTCTATACCATAACCCTCCACGCCGTGGATCCCTACGGAAACGAGAGCAATACATCCGCCACAGTGACGGTCCTCTCTCCGGAGGAGAATACCACCGACACGAATGCCCCCAACATACTCTACTTCAACGTCCATCCCACCGAGATAAACGCAGGGGAGTCTGTTACCGTCGAGTGGAACGTGGTGGACGAGAGCGAGGTGAATGTCGTCCTTGACTGCGGCAACGGGGTGGTGGAGGGGCCCCTCCCCCAGACAGGAGAGGCCACCTGCACCTACGAGGACGCCGGTTCCTATACCCTCCTCTTCAGGGCCATGGACGAGTACGGGAACACGAGCACGAGGTATGCCACCGTGGTGGTGAACAGCAGTAGTGGGAGCAGTGGGGAAGGCGGGAACACGGGCTCCGTTGAGGTGGGTGACATAGCACCAGAGAGTGCTCCCACAGAATCTCCCTCACACACAGCCACCATAGCTACGGAAAAGAAGGAAACCGGAGGAGCAGTCTACATTGGTAAGGTTGAGGAACCAGAAAAGAGCGTAGAGGTATACCTGGAGACGCAGGGCGGCGTTTCCGTGCCCACGGCCATGGCAACCCTGCAGATGGCAGAAAACGGGCTACTGTTCCTCGTTACCTTCCTCGTGGCGTTCTTGGTCTTCCTAAGGGTTCTTCGCTGACCCCCTTTTATCTTCTTTGTGACAAGGATGATTAGATGCGGGTGCTGTTGATGGTGCTGGGTCTCCTGGCCATCGTTCTCGTCCTCTGGGCCATCACATACCTGGCCGGCTTCCACCTTCAACTGAACACCACCTCGGCCGTCACCACCATAGCTGGGGAGATAAACTTGGGGTGAGGGAAGTGGATTACCCCGTAATACCCTATAGACCGAGAATGAAGGGTGAAACCGACCAGCCCCTGGAGAAGCAGCTGGTAGACCTGGAAAAGCTCAAGGTGGAAGGTTATATGAGGGTCGTCCACCACGGGGGCGAAAGGGGCTATCACGTAAAGCTCGTCCTAAACGAAAAGGAGGCCATATCCCTATTTGTATGGAATGAGAAGCTCTTCAGGGGTGAAAACACCTTAGCCCGTAGTTACGGGGTCATACCCATAGAAGAGATTGAGATCGATCCTGAGGAAGGCGACGAACTGATTGCAGAGGGTACGTTCAGCCTAAGCAACGGTATACTGGAGCTCTCCTTTGAGAAGGTCCACAGGCCAGGCATCGTGAGGGTAAAAAGGGTGAAGTACAGGCTCAAGCTTAAAGGGGTGAAGGAGTATATATCTCCAAAGCACGGGCACTCCACGAGGCCCGAGTACTTCCTCATAAGGGTGGAGTGAAGATGGAGGCCGAGGTCTGGACCGTTGTGGGACTTTTGCTCCTCGTCCTCTTCGTGTCGTCGGTGTTGACACTCCCCAACTTCGTGAGCAACGAACAGGCCCGGGCGTTTAAGGGCTTCTACGAGAAGTACCTGGACATCCTCGTGGTCAGCCTCACGGTTGCAGTCGGCCTTTTTGCCCTCGCCTTCGGGATGGGGATCCTCCTACAGAGGGGAAGCATAAAAGATCTCTACGTCTTTGCTGCCCTGATCCTTCTCACCCTCAGAAACGCACTACTCTTCGTGGACCTCTCAATGAACACACCTGAGAAATGGCTTCTATCCTCCGTGGCCCACCTCTTCGACCTTGGGATAGCCCTGTTCCTGTACCTGGCGATAAGGGAGTGAGCTCACAGGATCAGGCTCACGACCTCTCCGTTTATGGGTGCATAAGTCTCGATGTCGTACCTTTCCTTCACTTCCTTGGCGAGCAGCTCCACGTTCTCAGGATCTCCGTGGACGGCTACCAGAACCTCCGGGTCCACAGCCTCCACCATCTTGAAGAGGTCGCTCCGCCCGGCGTGGGCCGAGAAGTCGAAGTAGTCGATCTGCAGCTTCACGGGGAACTCGTACTCATCCACAACGAGAATCCGCTCCTCCAAGAGCTTCCTGCCCGGCGAGTCCTTCGTCTGGTAACCCGTGAAGAGCACCGCAGACTTGGGGTCGTCCTTCACCCGGAGTAGGTAGTGGAGGACGGGCCCTCCCTGGAGCATACCGGCTGTGGTCACCACCACGGCGGGCCCTTCCATCACCTTGTCCCTCTGCTGGCTGTTGTTCACCCAGACCACATGCTTGG
>JALUER010000072.1 GCA_027043825.1 Microcaldota archaeon | reverse complement strand
CGGGCCCCTGGAGCGGGAGGACTACCACCCCTTCATCTCCCTCCACCGCCTCTCCTCCGAGCTCAGGAGGGCCTTGGAGGTGGCGGAGGCCTCCCCAGACTTCCTCTTCCTGGACGGGTCGGTGGTCCCCCAGATCGTCGACAAGCCCCGGAACGACCGACTAAGACCCTACTACCGCTCCCTCATCCCCCTCTTCCTGAAGCTCTACTCCTTCTACCCTTCCATCCTCGTGGCGGGCATCGTGAAGGACTCCAGGGGCAACCGGTTTGGCTTATATCTCCGAGAAGAGGGTATCTCCGTCCCCAACTGGCAGGACGTCTCCTGGTTGAACTACGTGCTCAGGGAGGGTGAGTACACAAAACCCATCCCCTACTCCGAGGAACCCAAGAAGCACGCCACCCTCCAGGACCTGGACGACGAGGCAGAGTACATCTACATCACCTTCGTCCGCCCCTCTGCCCTCGACCGCCCCTACCGGGTGGAGTTCTACTCTAAGCACCCTGAAAGGGACGCTGAGCGGATTGCATCCCTCCTCGTCCCCTTGGGCTCCCTCCACCGCCACTACGCCATTCCCCCCTTCCTGGTGGAGGTGGACATGCGGGCCCGCTTAAGTAAACAAACCCTCTCCTACGTTAAGTCCTACGTGGAGAGGATCGTCATGGGGAGGTTCCCCCACCTGCGCCTCTTCGAGAGGCGACCCTACTGAGGTGAGAAGATGAGACCCGTCGGTGTCGTGGTGTCCAATGAGGGGCCGTCCCCCAACGTGGTGGAATTCGTGGTGTTGGGAGATGAACCGGTCCACCAGGGCTCCTTCGTGGAGATGGACCACCCGGAGGGCAAGCTCATCGCCCTGGTCACCGACGTGAAGCGGACGAACCGATACTTCGAGCACGTGGAAGCGGTGAAGGAGTACTCCATCCGCTCCTCCATGGAGAAGACCTTCCCGGTGGGGGAGTGGGAGTTCACGGTGGCCATCACGAGGCCCCTTGTCGTCTGGGACGGGGAGAAGCGCATGCGCCCAACTACACCCCCTTCCCCCGGCACCAAGGTCTACTTCCCCGACAAGGAGACCCTCTTCAAGGTCATCGGCTTCGACGAGGAGGGTCTGAACATAGGAAAGGTGGCCTTCCACGACGTGGACGCCAAGCTCAACCTTACTAACCTCCTCCAGAAGCACCTGGCCATCCTTGCCATGAGCGGCGCGGGAAAGTCTTACCTTACCTCCGTCCTCATCGAGGAGCTCCTGGAGAGGAAGCCCGAGGACGGGAGATTGGCGGTGGTCATCTTCGACGTCCACGGAGAGTACGTGGGCTTTGCCGCCGACGACTCCCCGTATAGATCACAAACCAAGGTCTTCGACGGCAGCGAGGTCTCTCTTTCCCTTCCCCGCATGGGCGTGGCCGGGCTCTACGAGCTGGTTCCCACCCTCTCCTACGCCCAGTACCGGGAGCTGGGCAGGATCATGGACGAACTAAGAAAGAACTCCCCCTCCGGCTCCTTCGACCTGGACGACCTTATCGAGACGGTGGGGAAGGATCCAGATATCCCAGAGAACACCCGGCGCTCCCTCCTGGCCTCCCTCTACGACGTAAGGAACCTAAACATCCTTGGGGAGGTGGAACATCCGCCCATAGAGGGAATACTGGAGCCCGGCACCCTCACCGTCTTCAACCTGGCCCCCCTCACCTCCATAAGGAAGAAGCAGATGATCGTGGCCTACTACCTCCGCCGCATGTTCAACCTCCGGAAGGAGGGGAAGATTCCCCCCACCGTGGTGATCGTGGAAGAGGCCCACAACTTCGCCCCGGAACAAGTATCGCGGGTGGAGGCCGTCTCCCGTCCCGTCATCGAGACCGTTGCCAGGGAGGGGAGGAAGTTCGGCCTCTCCCTCGTCCTCATCTCCCAGCGTCCCATAAAGCTCTCCACCACTGCCCTTTCCCAGTGTAACACCCACATCATCCTCCGCATGACCAACCCGAGGGACCTGGACCACGTCAAGGAATCTTCCGAGGCCCTGGACGCCAGGACCGCCGCCATGATAACCTCCCTCGTCCCCGGCGAGGCCCTCATCGTGGGGGCCGCCACCTACTTCCCCGTCTTCGTCCGGGTGAGGAAGAGGAAGTCCCCCAAGTCGCAGTACGAGAAGGACCTGGAGGAGATGGCCAGGGAGTGGGAGATGAAAAAGAGCGAGGAAAACGACGTGCTGGAGTATATTTAGTCGGCCACTATGAGGGTGAGGGTCTCCTCCACAGGAAACTTCTCCCTTATTTCCCTTAAAACGAGCCTCCCCAGCTCTTCCACCCCTTTCACTTCCACCACAACCACCAGGTCATAGCCCCCGTATACCAGGTGGACCTCCTTCACCTCCTCCAGCCCTTCCAGGTACCTCTTCATCTCCTCGGGCCTGCCCCCCTTCGTCACGATGTAGGCCTTCACCTTCCAAGAGTGGCAACTCGTCCTTAAACGGGTTTAGGGGAATAGGGGAAATAGGGTTTTCCGGAACCTTTTAAACCCCGCACTCCCTCCTCAGCCCGTGATAGTGGGAGCGTCCTACGAGGGGAACGACGTGGTCCTCTACCACGACGACGGTAGCGAGGAGAGGATCCCCTTCACTCCCCGCCTCCTCCTTCCACACCACCTCGCCCCCCACGTCTCTTCTTTCCACACC
>JALUER010000071.1 GCA_027043825.1 Microcaldota archaeon | reverse complement strand
TTCCACCACCATGACGGACTTCTCCTTCAGGACTTCCCGGATGGCGTTGCTCATGCGCATCCGTTCCCGGATATCCAGGTAGGAGGAGGGCTCGTCAAAGAAGTAGATGTCAGCTTCCCTCAGGAGGGCCGCCGCTATGGCCACCTTCTGGAGTTCTCCCCCTGAGAGGGTCTCTATGGGCTTCTCCAGCAGGTACTCCCCTCCGAGGAGGGAGAGGACCTCTCTCGTCCTCTCGCCCGGGGGCAGGTGGTTCTTAACGGGGCCCGAGAGGACCTTCCGGATGGCGTCCACCGCCTGAATCTTGTGGACGAGCCTTACCTTTCCTTCCTTCAGGCGAGTGAAGTAGGACTGGAGCTCCGTGCCCTTGAAGAACTCTATGACTCTGTCGTAGGAGGGCTTCTCGTTCCAGTTCCCCAGGTTAGGTACCACCTCCCCGGAGAGTATCCTGAGGGCCGTGGTCTTCCCGGTGCCGTTCCTTCCTATGATACCGATAACCTTCCCCTCCCGGGGGTGAGGGAGCCCGTAGAGCCGGAACATGTTGGGGCCGTATTGGTGGACGGGGGTTCCCATCTCCTCGGGAAGGTTGATGATGGTTATGGCCCCGAAGGGGCACTTCCTGACACATATACCACAGCCTATACAGAGCTCCTCGGAGATCCTGACCTTACTTCCCTCCATGGTTATGGCCGGCTCCACCCCGGTCTTGTTGACAGGGCAGACCGAGGCACAGAGAAAGCCGCACTTGTCTGGTCTACACTTGTTGTAGTCTATGACGGCGATTCTCACCGGCATCACCCGAAGATGAAGAGAAGGCCCACTATGACGAAGAGGAGGCCGACCCCCACGAGGCCGCCCCGGATGGTCTCAACGACGAGCCCGAGGGCTGCTGAGAGGGGATCCGGGACCTCCATTAACTTCCAGAAGTAGGCGATGCCGACGAGGACGACACCTATGAGGATGGAAATGATACCGTCCCTATCGATCTCCATCGATTAAAGAAGATCGGCATAGGAATTTAAGGGATGAGGGTTCTGCGGGTGGACAGAAAGAGGGGGATGATCGAGGTCGTCCCAGAGGACGAGGAAGACCTCTGGACGCTCTCCCTCGTCATCCTGCCGGGGGACCAGGTGGAGGGTGTCGTCACCAGGAGGATAAAGAGGGAGGACGAGAGGGGAAGCGGGAGGTTATTTACCTTCAGGGTGAAGCTCGCCGTGGAGGGGGCCGAGTTCACCGGCTCCTCCCTGAGGATAAAGGGAACCATAGAGGAGGGCCCGGAGGACCTGGTGGGAAAGGGGAAGCACCAGAACATGGAGGTCAGGCCCGGGGAGAAGCTGAGGATCTTCAAGGAGGAGTGGAGTGAGGCGGTGGTGGACGAGCTCAGACACGCGGAGGAGGTCTCGAGGGCACCGCCGGTGCTCGTGGTGTCCCTCAGCGACGAGGACGCCACGCTGGCCTCCTACCAGAGGAGGTTAGGAGGCTTCCGGACGGTGAGGAGGAAGTCCGACGAGGAGAACCTAAGGGCGTTCTTTGGGGAAGTAGCAAAGGCTGTAGAGGACGCTCCCGAGGAGATCGTCGTGGTCGGGGGACCAAGCGTCATAGTGGACGAGTTCAGGAAATTTCTGGAGGAGAAGGGAACGGAGAAGAGGGTAAGCTACGTTGTCTCTCCCCTGAGGGGCGAGAAAGGGGTCAGGGACATCGTCTCAAAGAGGGCGGCACACGTGGTGGCGGACGAGAGGAGGAGGGCCGTGGAAGGTCGCCTGGAGGAGTTCTTGACCCACCTGGCTAAGGGGGATGGACTGGCCTCCCTGAGGCCAGAGGAAGACGCTGAGACGGGAAACCTGGAGGTGCTCCTCGTCCACGAGGACTGGATAAAGGAGAACAGAAAGGAGGCCCATAGGCTCATGAAGGCGGCCCACGACGTGGGCGCCGAAGTGCTCCTGGTGAAGAGGGACTACGAGGGAGAGGGCATCATCAGGAAGCTGGGAGGGAAGATAGGGATAAGGAGGTATGTCCTACACTGAGGGCTTCAAGAGTTCTTCTATCTGGGCGAGAAGGACCTTTCCAGAGTCGCTGAGGACGTAGACCTCCTCCCCCGCTACGGATATCCGCCGAACTATACCCAGCTTCTCCAGGGCCTCCAGGGCGCCGACCACGTAGGCGTCGGGGACGTCAGGGAACTTGGCGAGAATAGAGGGAACCTTCCTACCCACCTTTAGGTAGCGGAGTAGCTCCACCATGTACTTGGACTCCAGGACCCTCTTCATCCAGGGGCGTTCAAGGTAGGCCGTCACGTCCTCCAAAAGAGCACCCCCAGGAAGAGCCGGAAGGGATAAAGAACGGGTAGGAAGACATCCGGGAGGAGGTAGACCGAGCGGACCCTTCCCTCGACGGTGGGGTAGACCACGAAGGTCACGGGGGAGGTGTACTTTTCGCCGGAGTAGAGGTCGATGACGATGATCTCCTCGTTATAGTCCCCCGACAGGGTGGAGGAGGCGCTGAGCGTTATCACCTTCGTCTCCTTGGGAGGGATGGGAACTTCCACGGCAGGGCAGCGGGGACAGGAGACCCTCACCTTGGTGGAGCCCAGGGAGGTGTTCACTATCCCCACCGAGAAGTTAGAGGTGCCTGCCCCGGGGATGGGCACGGAGGGGGCGGGGCGCCCCTCCAGGACGCATCCCACCACCACACCGTAGGCGAGGGGAGAGCTCGCCGCGCC
>JALUER010000070.1 GCA_027043825.1 Microcaldota archaeon | reverse complement strand
CCCCAGGGGAGAGTATGCCCTTCACCAGGGAAGGAACGACCTCTCCATTGTACTCAATGGTATCAGGGACCGACAGCACCTTCACACCAAGGGCATAGGTATGGTAGACTGAGGAGATGTAAGGGGAGAGGAGATGCCCTAAGAGGGAGAAAATGGGAAAGACGAGGAGAAACGTAAGGGCATTGGCCGTCGGACCGGCCCCTAACACCCTCACCTTAGCCTCGGAGGGCGACTCCTTGAAAACTTTTTCATCAGGCATCACATAGGCCGCTATGGGGATAAATCCCAGTATGACCGCTGCTGAGTCCACCACTGGGATCTTTCGGCGGAGGGCCACCACCCCATGGGCGCCCTCATGAATAAGGAAGATGAGGAGTATGGAGAGCCAACCCTCCAGGAACGGCACCCGATAAGGGCCTACTTGAAGCCCCGGGATGACAGGGGCCACACCTGGCAAGGGCGTCCCACCCGCAAGATAGGTGAGGATGATGTTTATGGCGTAGGAGCCCAGCACATAGAAGGCTGCACCTAATAGGCCGAAGAAGAAGGTAAAGACACCTGCAACAGGACCCCCTATCATAATGAGGGAGAGGGCCAGCAGGACGAGGAGGGATACAGCGTCGACCCTCCCAAAACGGGAAGCCAGAAGCGGACCCAGGAGTAAGGTAGGGGATATGTGGTCGATGAAGGCTCCCAACTTCCGGCCCGATATTTCCTTCATTAGCTCTATTGCCCTCTTCCACCTGAGAAAGAAGACAATACCATACTTCCGTTCTATCTCTATCATCGGATCCTCACCACATCCCCTAGGGTTATGGTCACGTCGGAGGGCCCGCTCTCCACCTCTTCTTCCTCTATGAGCTCTATACCCAGTACCTTCTCCAGGGCGGTTGCCTGTTCTTCCGTCGGGTATATCTCACCCCGCTCTATAAGCTTAAGTGTCTTCAGGGGAATCCTTGTTTCCCTGGAGAGGGTTCTCAGATCCATCTTTAGTTTCTTTCTGGCCTCCCTTATGCGCCGGTCAAAGTCTTCGACGATGTATCCCTTCTTCACCGTATAGTGTCTGTGCCTTACTTCCTCTTCCTTCAGCTCTCTTATTATCTCGCCCCTCTCGGCACAGGACTCACAGAGAAGCAGGACAGCCCCCTCAATCCGGGTAAGATACCCCTTCTTTATGGTCCGACCGCAGATCTCGCACTCCATCGCCTACATTTAAAGGGTGTAGATCCTAATAACCTTTTGATGGAAAACTACCGGGACGAGGGGGACATAGCAGATCTAGAGAAAAAGCTCCACCAGCTGGAAGTAGAGAGGGTAAGACTCGAAACCCACGCCTACAACCTCCAGAAGCAGTACACAAGACTCCTAAGAGAGTTCCAAAGGCTAAAACAACCCCCACTAATCGTGGGAACGGTACTGGAAGTACTACCCGACGGTATGGTCATAGTTAGGCATCCCAACGGGAACGAGTTCGTAGTGCCGGCCCTAAGTAACCTACTTCCCCAACTCAAGCCTGGCACGAGGGTGGGAATGTCCCAACAGAACCTGGCCATTGTATCCATACTACCGGACTATAAGGACGTAAGGGCGAAGGCCTTCGAGGTTTTGGAAAGGCCCAAGGTACGTTATAGTGATATAGGTGGTCTGGAGAGGCAGATACAAGAACTCAGGGACGTGGTAGAACTTCCTCTGAAAAACCCAGACCTCTTCAAGGAGCTAGGCATAGAACCACCCAAGGGCGTACTCCTCTACGGTCCTCCAGGAACGGGTAAGACGTTGTTGGCTAAGGCGGTGGCGGGGGAGAGCAACGCCACCTTTATACACGTGGTGGGCTCCGAACTGGTCCAGAAGTTCATAGGAGAGGGGGCCAAGCTGGTCCGGGATGTATTTAAACTAGCCAGAGAGAAAGCCCCAGCAATTATATTTATCGATGAGATCGACGCCATAGCTGGGAAGAGGATAGATTCAGGCACAGGAGGGGACAGGGAAGTCCATAGGACCCTCATCCAGCTCCTGGCAGAACTGGACGGTTTCAGACCCCTCGAAGGGGTAGCGGTCATTGGGGCTACCAACAGGATCGACATCATAGACCCGGCACTGTTGCGGCCTGGTAGGTTCGACAGGCTCATATACGTGCCGCTACCGGACCAGAGGGCCAGGGAGGAGATCTTCAAGGTGCACCTCTCTAGGGTAAAAACTAGAGGGAGGATCAGCTACTCGAAGCTAGCATCCCTTACGCCCGGTTTCTCCGGAGCAGATATACGGGCAGTGGTAACAGAGGCAGGTATGAGGGCTGCCAAGGAGGGGAGGAGTTACATAACTATGAAGGACCTCATTCAGGCAATAGAAAGGTTCCGTTCGGAGGAAAAGAGGGAATACAGCTCCCACTTCGGGTGAGCAGATGGGAACACCCATAGGACCCCTTATACCCCGGGAAGAGGTGGAGCTAGAGGCCCTGGCAACAAAAACCTTGGCTGTCGACGCCTACAACACCCTCTACCAGTTCATCTCAGTGATCCGACAGCCTGACGGCACACCCCTTATGGACAGGAAGGGGAGGATAACCTCCCATCTATCGGGGCTCTTCTACAGGACGATAAAGCTGCTGGAGAACGGTATAAAGGTTGTGTACGTTTTTGACGGGGAACCTCCCGAGTTCAAGAAGAGAACGCTGGAGGAGAGGATGGAGCACAGGGAAGAGGCAGAGAAGAAGTGGAGGGAGGCACTCCAG
>JALUER010000069.1 GCA_027043825.1 Microcaldota archaeon | reverse complement strand
GGATGAGGCCGTCCAGGGCCTCTGCAATCTCCTTGGAGCTCTCCAGTTTCAGTCCAGAACGGGCTATCTCCTTCCACCGCCCCAACCCCTTCACGCCGACACTCTCCAGCTCCACCACCGTGGCAAAGAGCTCCAGCTTGTCTGCGTCCTTGAGGACGGGGGAGGATCCGGGGTTTTCCAGACCTATAAAGTCCCAGAGGGCCTTCTCGTTCACTTGGACATGCAACTTCGCGAGCTTGTGCAGGTCTCCCGTGAGGGCCTCTGGTAAGTCGTGGAGCATGGCCCGGATGACCTCCTCTTCCCGGGAATAACCCTCCATCTGAGATAAAAGGTCTGCTATCACCATGGTCCTGAAGACGTGGTCGGCTATCCGTTCGGGGCGGTTAACCCCTACCACGAGCCATCCGCTCCGAGGGAATTTCTTGAGCAGACCAGCCAGGTGGATGCGATCCCAGGGCTCCAGCCTCTCGGCCGTCCTCAACTTCCTGTGGAAGGCAGACCAGGAGCGGAACTCCAGTAGTTGGTCAAAAAGGATCCTCGTACCCCTAAGTAGGCCCACCATCCGGGTGAGGTGGAGATGAAGATCTGAGACGTCCTCCTCTACAACCGTGTAGAGGTATTCGAGAATCCTGGCTTCTTTTACGAGGGGGTGGACGTCGGGTCCACTCACGCTGACGAATCTCTTGCCAGCCACGTATACATCGAGCGTCTTGGCCTTGTAAAATTCGTGATAGAGAGCCTCCAGGACATGGGGTCCAGGGTCCTCTCCGCTCAGGAGGGAGAGCTCGTAGGCTATGTAGGCCGTGCGGAAGGAGTGGGAGGCAATGGTCTCGTGGAAACCGAAGAACAGCCCTCCCAGGCGTGGATATCTCTTCAGGTAGCCGGCGAGGACGATCTTCTCTACGGCGTCGTCGACCCTCATAAATAAAGTATTGGGGTGGAGGAGTTAATAACCAAACAGCTTCTTCAGCACACCTTGCTCCCACACGTCCTTCTGCTTCGTGTACTCTTCCTTGGGCTCCGGGTCCTTGGATCCCTTTGGCCCCTCTGGCGTGAACTCCAACTCAAACTTTATGCTCTGGGTCGCCAACTTACCTTCCAGGTTTCCTGCGTAGGCCCAGCCCACGAAGCGGTACTTCAGCTCGATCTTATCACCGAGTCCGAGGTCTTCAAGGATCTGAGAGGCGGCTATCCTGGCGGACGTGGATGTTACCTCGCTGTTCTTGGGGTAGGGAAGCTTGGCTGCATCGCCCACGGCGAAGACATCCTCGTACTCCTTCGTCCTGAGATCCTGAGGAGACCGTACCTCTATGAAGCCTTCCCGATCCTTTATCAAATTAACCGCCTTATTCGGCGGCAGTATTACCTTGTATTCTGCCCTTATCTTATCACCATCGCTTAGAACCACACCATCCTTCTCCACCTTCACGATCTCCTCCCCGGTGACGTACTCTATTCCTGCTTCCTCGAAGCGGGACTTCCAGACGTCGTGGATGACCGGTGGTTGGAACTTAGGGTTGGCGTCCACGAAGTAGAGCTCAACGTCGTCCCTCACGTCCCGGTGCCGGAGTATCATGTCTATCGTCATCACCGTTTCCCCGGGGGCAGGGGCACATCGGTAGGGCTGTTTCGGAGCATAGACCACGAAGCTCCCACTTTTAATGCTCCATACCAGGTGCTTCAGGTCGTAGAGCTTCCCCACATCATAAACGTTGTAGATCTTGTCCTCCGGAGAGAGGGCAGAGTAGTCGTACCGAAGACCTGTAGAAATAACCACATAGTCGTACGCCAACGATCTTCCATCAGTTAGTACAACCTTTCTTTCTTCGGGGTCTACCTCAACGGCCCTACCGTAGATGACCTCCACGTTTTCAGGGAGGTGGTTGTACCCCCGGATGATTCTATCCAAACTCTGCTCGTTGCTCAGGATGAGAGGCCTGGAAGGGCCGCTAATGTAGTGATCCTTCTCGGTGACGAGGGTGACAGGAACGTCCTTCTCGGATAGGGCCCTGGCAACCTCTAAACCACCGATACCACCACCTATTACAACAACCCGCTTCATGGTACCACCCCTATTTAACACCGTTAACTTTTCTACTCCATACATTTAAAATCTTTGACCTAATTTGATGTGTGGAGCTCCTTCTCGTAGAAAACGTTACTAAATACTTTCAAAAAGGAAAAGAAAGGATAAAGGCCCTCGATAATGTTTCTTTCTCCAGAGGAAAGGGATGTACAGCCCTCCTTGGACTCAATGGGGCAGGAAAAAGCACACTCATAAATATCATTCTCGGTCTCCTCGTAGCCGATGAGGGGAGGGTAACAGTGGACGGAACGGACCCTGTGAAGGAACCTGGTGTGGCTGCGTATCCTTTCCTTCCCTACTCAGATGATAGGGCAACCGTAGATGATTTACTCGGCCTAATAGAACTATTTTTCGATGTACATATTCCAGGGAGGTTGATAAAAGAGCTTGAACTTGATAAGGAGCTTCACACGGAATATCAACGCCTCTCTACTGGTTATAAGGCGAGGTTAAGACTACTTTCGGCCTTTGTACAACCATCTAACGTGGTCCTACTCGACGAAATAACAAACGGGATGGACGTAGCCAGTGTGGACGTGTTTTTTCCGGGCGGTAAACGACATCAAGAGAGATAAGCTTATTTTCTTCTCCACCCACATCTTTGACCACGCAGAAAGAGTTGCAGATAACGTGCTCGTTCTTCATAGGG
>JALUER010000068.1 GCA_027043825.1 Microcaldota archaeon | reverse complement strand
TAAAGCTCGTACAGCTCCCGCACACGTAATTCTCCCTTTTCCTTTAGGATTTCGATTATGGGCTCAAAGCGCGGATCGGACAGCGCGGGTTCTGGAACGACCACTTTGTCAGACACCCTACGCACGTGTTCGGGGAGTATGCGGTCAGCACCCTCAGATTCGGCTGCAACAGCGGCCTCGTAAAGACAGGAAATAGCCACGCGGGCGTCGCCACCGCGCTTCCAAGCCACGGCCGCACAGAGGCCAAGAACGGAATCGGAATATGTATTCGGGGCAAGAGCAAGCTTTGCACGCTCCAGAAGGATCGTCTTGAGCTGAGGTACCGTGTACTTCGGAAACTCAACGCGCCGAGAGAACAAGGTGGATATTACACGTGGATCCAAGCGGGATAGGAAATAATCGGTGTTCGCAACGGTTATGACCACAAGTGGAACATCAACGAACTCGTTCAGCCTGGAAAGATCATAAAGAACGTCCTGCGCATTGGAAAGGCGGTCCGCCTCATCCACTACGATCACAGCGCCCCTGCTCGAAGAAATCGTGTCAACAATGGAGGAAAAGATCTCGTCCGCAGCCAAGCCGCGCCTGGGAACTGGGCTCTTTATTTGAACGGCGATCTGACTGAGCACGGCAAAACGGCTGCGATGGACCCACGCATTCACATACGCCTGACGGACAAGAGGTGAGTAAGAACGTAGCTCGCGGAGCACATACCGCAAGGATGCCGTCTTACCCGTGCCCGGCGGGCCTATAGCAAATAGGTTTGTGGATCTGCCCCCATCAACAGCATAGGCAATGGATGTGGCTATATCGCGCAGCTGCGGCTCTCTGAATGGAAGAACATCGGGAACGTAGTCGGGATCAAGCACCTCGGGTCGAACGAGTATTGTGCTCTGCCTCTGTCCGAAGAGATCCACGGAATATGTTTGGGTGCAAGGGTTTTTATCAGCGGATGAGCTTCCACTTGAGCACAGTCACGTAGTCATCAGGGGTAATGTGTGGATAGTGGCGGCGGAGGGCGCGGAGAAGGGCTGAAAAAGACTTGTAACCCTCCATTTTAATCTCATGTGCCGTCAGTTTCCTAAGGGGCTTAACGGTAACCTCTGTAAGCTTAGCACGAGCCACGGGCTTGCCCTCAACGGCGAGGTAAAGAATGTTGCCGGGTCGCACGCGGTACCGGTGGCCATAGCGGATTGTGATACGCTTCTTTCCAGATACGATGTCCCGCAAATATCGCCTGTCGAAGTGGAGCATCAAGACAGCTCACCCAGGTACCAGCGCGCGAGTCCAAGGAGTATTCTGTCCATGCGCCGGGCAACCTTCATGGGATCCCTGTGGAAGACGTCACCCACACCCTTCCATGTGCGCTTCTTCAAGACCTTCTCAATGAGATAGAGCTTGTCGCGCTCCTCCATGGGTGGTTCCTGGTTTCCTATGAAGTAGTTTATGGTGATCCGGTAGATCACTTCGGAGAGCGCATCATAGTGCAGGCCACCCTCTACGTACCGCTTCAACTTGCGCTTCTCCGGCGTCGTAAGGTCTGCTGGAACCCTGCGAAGCTCTCCGGAGGAAAACAGCTCAAGGGCAACCTCTGGCTCCATGTTCCTGTAGAAGTTATCCAGTTCGTAAGCAAGCCGGAGCTTCATACCGAAGTTGGCCGCCCTCACGATGTCAGCAATGGTGTTCTTCAACGGATGAAGAACCGCTGTGGAGTACTCGCCAGACTCAGGGTTACGCTTGGGGGAGACGTGTACTGGAATAAAGCGGTTCTTTAGCCAGAAGCGCAGGAGCTTGCGGGAGGCGCCAAAGACAGATCCCACCCATGCGTAATCGTTTTCCCTTGCATAGTCAATGAGGTGCTTGAGGGCGAAGGATCCGATCCCACGGCCCTGATACTCGGGGTGCACCGCTATTCTGACGACGCGCAGCCCCTTGGCACGGGCAAAGTTGTCGTACCCATAGTACTTCAGCATAAGGTCGGGAATTATGTTGCCCTGAACGATCTCGCCGGCTCGCAGCGCGTCAATAACGGCCTTGGGAAGGCCGCCCTCCTCCGCAACCTGTAGCGATGCAACAACCTTGCCGCTGGGAAGCGTTATGGCAAAGGCCCTCTGATTGGGGGCATCCGCAAGGATTGCAATATCCCGCGGATTGTTCCTGTAGTGGGCATAAACGTAGATCCCTATGAACTGGCGCAGAAGGTCCTCCTGCTCGAGGAAAAGCTTTTCCACGTCGAAGGGAACAAAGTTAAGCTTACCCTCCTCGATCGCACGAAGATCTTCCTCATCAAGGCTTGCGGGCTCGGCATCAAGCAGGAAAACGTCGTAGAGCCAGCGCTCCACGGGGTCGCCCGGACCATAGCGGATAGGCTCTGACATGCGGAGTATGTCCACGTCAAAGGCTTCCTGTAGTTTCGGGAGGAACCTGTACTGGAAAAGTCGGCCCGTTCCCTCATAGCCGTGGGTGGTGGTGGCAAAGATGATGCGCTTGTGCTTGCGTAGGAGTGCCTGAAGAACGGAAACGTAGATTCCCGCGGCCTCATCAACCACAAGGAGATCAGAACGTTCGTCAACAGCCTCCAAGGGCTCCAGGAAAACGAGGTCGCCCTTCCCTTTCACCTTTATGCGGCGCCCCTTGTCCTTATACTTCACTCCAAGCTCGTCAAGCCCTCGCTTTACAAAGTGGAAAATTTCCTCTGCGTTCTGGAAGGAAGGGGCAGTGACCACTACGTGCCAGTCGTGATTGGACAGGATCGCCGAGAGAGCTAGTCCCACTACAGCACTCTTGCCACGGCCGCGATCTGCCAGCAGGACAAAAGCGTGCTTCTTGTCGGCGTACTTCTCCTCGAAGGCCTTGAGCACGTCAACCTGATCCTGTGTAGCGGCAAGTTGGAATACCTCGCGCGGGAAAACAGTGGAATCCGGGATTTTTATACCCCTATGCTTTGACTCTGGAGATTCCGGCTCCGGAGGAGCCTTGAAAACCTTGCCCTCATCCGTCAGCACGTAGACGCCATCATGCTCCATGATTTTACGAACGACGCGGCTGAGGAAGATATCCCTGCAATCATTAACGGAATATGGTGGGGTAACAACGTACTGTTCGTGGAAGAAAAGCTTTGAGCGCGCCCACTCCGTGAGCTCGGGCACCAGAAGTATGATCACACCGGGTCCTCGGACGGTCTCCACCATAATACCGATATCACGCGGGGGAAAGTTCTCGTGGGCGTCTATGACGATCACGTCAAAGGTCTTTCCAAGAACAGACTGCGCTATTGCGAAGGGCTTCTTCTGGACGATGTACCCGACGCCCCTAATACTCTTGGCGAACTCCTTGAACCTACGCTCCCCAATATCCGAATCCTTGGGAAATTCAGCAAAGTAAACCAGGTCTTTACCCACGTAGTTCTTCGCGAGCTTGAGAATCTTTCCAGCTACCTTGACGCCCTTGCGCCAGTCTCCAGAGATCACAAAGAGCCGCCTGTGGCGCTGAGCCCTTGCATTCTCCAGTGCCTTCTTTATCTGCTCCATACTTACTCACCACGGGTCTCCGCTATATACACCTCGGTTATCACGGCGGCGGACATTATGAAGGAAATCGCCTCGTACACGTAAAGAAGCGGATCAGCGAGCTGGGGCACGTATCCATCGACCCAGGAAAAGATTGCGAGGATCAGGGATGTAACGACGGCGACCCCTATGTAATAGAGGATGATCTTCCACCAGGCGCGTTTACCCACGATTAGACCGTCGGAGAGCGCACGCCGGACATCAAGGTCATCGACAACAATAGCGGGCAGTACTGGGGCCACAAAGGCAATATACAGCACTGCAAAGACCATAAAGAGTAAAAGCGATATCAGCATCCCCGTGGCGGAGCTAGGAATAGCTACAGCAAGGGCAAAAATAAAGATGATGGGCGACCCAACAATTATTCCAGCTACGATAAACCGAAGGTAAACGCGAAGCGCGTGGACAAAAGGATTTTTTGGAAAGTCCGTCCTCCTCTTAGATATCCAGGAAATCACGAGAGCTGAAAGGTAAACGATGAAAAGAGAGTACACAACCACTGCAGATAGATAAAGGGGGCTCGAGAATACCGTAGATACAGCAGCAGAAAGCGCGGGCTTGAGGGCAAAGATGGGATTGGTCGACGCGATTATCTCAAGGGTATAAGACGACTGAACAGCAGCAATCACGGAACCAAGGAGCAGGCCGATCCCGTAAAGAAAGAGTATAACCAGGACAAGGAGCCCCAGGTCGAATCCGTCCGCGAGAACCCTGCGAAACACATCCATATGGAAAATTGGAGCGGCCCAAGTATTTAAAGGGCAGACTACGACATTTATAAACCCTACTCAGCCGTTACTACCTGATCGCCATGCCTGGCGCCCGAAAGAAGAAGGCGGAATCGCCCAAAGACGGCGAAATCGCCCCTGCTGAGGAGAATGTTGAGGAGTTCGGAGACGAGCTTAGCGAAGACGACTGGAAGGAGCTAGAGGACGAGTGGCCAGAAAATGACGACGACTGGGACGAAGAAGAGTGGGAAGAAGACTGGGAAGAGGAAGATGAGTGGGACGACGAGGGCGAGTGGTGACTGCGACGAGCAAATCAGGAAGCTATGGGAAGAAAGGGGCTTCAAGGCACCAACCCTAGTCCAGAGGCTTTCATTTAACCCCATATTTTCTGGAAAAAACACACTCATAATTGCACCTACGGGTTCTGGGAAAACGGAGGCTGCACTGATCCCAATAATGGCAAGGATGTGCAGGGAGCGCCCAGAGCCAGTAGCTCTATTATACATAACTCCCCTCCGGGCCCTCAACCGGGACCTCTTGGCTAGGATCGAGAAGTGGGGGGAGCTCCTGGGCCTGAGGGTATCTGTCCGTCACGGGGACACCTCCTCCCACGAGAGGACGAAGCAGGCAAGGAACCCTCCCCACATCCTCATAACCACTCCCGAGACCCTCCAGGCCATCCTCCCCGCCGAAAAGATGGGAGAACACCTAAAAAACGTCAAGGCAGTCATCGTCGACGAGGTACACGAGCTCGTGGGGGAGAAGAGGGGGTACCAGCTGGCCCTGGCTCTCGAAAGGCTCGCTCTCCGGGCAGGGGAGTTCCAGAGAATTGGCCTTTCTGCAACCGTGGGTTCCACCGCCACGGCGGCACTCTTCCTGGGCGGAAAGGAAAGGAACGTGAGGATTATCGACGTCTCCGCCGAGAAGAAGTACATCTTCCACGTTCTCTACCCAAGACCCGACGAGGAGACCAAGAGGGAGGCGAAAGAGCTGGGCTTCGAGCCCAACGTCTACGCCCGTCTGAAGGTCATCCTCTCCATCCTCAAGAAGCATCGACAGGTCATAACCTTCACCAATACGAGGAGCATGGCGGAGCAGCTCTCCTTCTATCTCAAGAAGCTCCACGAGGAGACGGAGGTCCACCACTCCTCCCTTTCCAGGGAGACGAGGATCGTCACCGAGAAGCTCTTCAAGGAGGGGAAGATCAAGCACGTCATAGCCACCTCCTCCCTCGAACTGGGCATAGACGTGGGGGAGGTGGACGCGGTGATCCAGTACGGCTCTCCCAGGCAGGTAATACGGCTCATCCAGAGGGTGGGAAGGAGCGGCCACCGGCTGGACAGGCCTTCCGTTGGCTACATCATAGCCACAAACCCCGTTGATTACCTGGAGGCTGTCTCCATCGCTTCCTTTGCCGAGAAGAGGAAGTACGAGGAGATAAGGTATGAGGAGAGCCCCCTGGACGTTCTGGCACACCAGGTCGCCGGTATTCTGATGGACTGGGGAGAGGTGGAGGTAGAGGAGGCCTACGAGACCTTCAAGAGGGCCTTCCCCTACTTCAACCTTTCCTTTGAGGACTTCCTGGACGTGGTTGAACAGCTTGAAAGCGAGAGGTTCCTCAGGAGGGACGGGAAAAGGATCCGAAAGACCAGGTGGACCTGGAAGTACTACTACACGAACCTCTCCATGATACCGGACCAAGAGAAGTACTTCGTGGTGGACGTGGCCACAAAGAAGAACGTCGCCACGCTGGACGAGGACTTCGTGGCGGAGTACATAGAGGTGGGCACCACCTTCGTGGTGAGGGGGAGGGTCTGGAGGGTTCTGGCCGTGGAGGGAAGGGACATACTCGTGGAGGAGTTCCCCCTCTCGGCGGGGGCCATCCCGGCCTGGATAGGGGAGCAGATACCGGTGGAGAGGTTCGTGGCGGAGAGGGTGAGGGAGCTCATGGAGAGGGGGGACTACGGGGAAGTGGCCGACTACTTCGGGGACTACAGGGAAGGGAAGGAGGTAGTCCTGGAGAAGAGCGGCAGGTACGTCATTGTCCACACCTTCCTGGGGAGCAGGGGGAACCAGACCGTGGGCAGGCTCATCGCCTCAGAGATCGCCAGGAGGTACGGCATCCCCGTCCGGGTGGTTACCTCCCCCTACACAGTGGTGGTGGAGTTCCCCTCGGAGGCCAACCCGGAGGTGGTGAAGGAGGTAATAACCACCACCCCTCCCCACATGGTGGAGGTCCTACTGGAACGGATCCTCCCGAGGACCTCCCTCTTCCGGATACGCTTTATCCACGTGGCCCGGCGGTTCGGTCTCATATCAAGGAGCGCGAGGTTGGAGAAAATAAACGTTAGGAAGCTCGTGGAGGCCATGAGCGATTCGCCCGTCTTCCGGGAGACCCTGAAGGAGATCCTCGTGGAGAAGCTGGACGTGGGAGCGGCCAAGGACTTCTTTGACACGGTAAGGGGAGTAAAGATCACGGGTCTGACACCCCTCGGGAGGAACGAGCTGTCCACAGTCCTACAGATGCCGGACATCCTCACCCCGGAGGACCCAGAGAGGATTATTTTAAGGAAGTTCAAGGAGCGGATCCTGGAGAAACGGGTACACCTGGTATGCCTCTACTGTGGTTTCCACTTCACCTCGAGGGTGAAGGACCTGCCCGAGGAGATTACTTGCCCCGCCTGTGGGTCCCCGCTCGTGGCGGTGTCCTTTGACCCGGAGTTCGACGTGGAGCTGGTGAAGAAGAAAAGGCGGGGTAGGAAGGAGGACGCCCGCTACAGGTCCCTCCTCCGATCCGCCGAGCTGGTGAAGAGCTTTGGGAAGAAGGCGGTAATAGCCCAGGCGGTGGAGGGAATCGGCTCCCTAACGGCGGCAAGGATACTGAGGGTTCCCTACAGCGAGGAGGAGTTCTGGAAGGCGCTCCTGGAAGCGGAGCGGGAGTACTTCAGGACAAGGATGTTCTGGAGAGCTTAGGTCAGCACACGTTACCTTCCTCACCCCTCAGTTGGGGCAAGGCATCATCATCCCCCAATAAAATCCCTTCGACTTCCTCTAAAAAGGATGCCCACCGTGGTGATCTCCACCAAGGACGTGGCCAGCGTCGGGATCGGAAAGATCCTCATGGAGAACTACTTCAGAGAGACCGGGAAGACCTTCGGGGACTTCTCCGTTTATAGATACAAGAACGCCGACCTCATTGTCATCGACACCCTCCACATCCACGCCCAGTGGTTGGAAGAGGAGTACCCCTCTGACCTCTACATCTTCGCTTCCAAGCACTCGGCCCAGAAGCACGTGAAGACCCTCTCTGTTCACACCACCGGTAACTTCGGGGACGCCCTCTACGGGGGATATGCCAGGACCCTCTCCAAGGCCCCGGCCCTCCACATGTTAAAGGCCCTGAAAGCCCTCAAGGAAATCCGGGACGAGAGGAACCTCCCCTACGACGTGACCTACGAGGTAACCCACCACGGCCCCACCCTGAACACTCCCCTCATGTTCGTGGAGAGCGGGAGCACCGAGGAGGAGTGGACGGATGAAAAGGCCCTGGAAGCCGTGGCCGAGGCAATAGTGGAGGCCTTGGAGCCAGAGAAAGCGGATAAGGTAGCCATAGGGGTGGGTGCTGGCCACTACGCCCCGGACTTCACGAGGCTTGCCCTGGAGAAGAACGTGGCGTTCGGTCATATGGCACCCAAGTACGCCGCTGGGTTCCTGGACGAGGCGATGCTCACCCAAATGATGGAGAAGACCGTCCCAGAGCCCTCCTATATAAAGATCGCCTCCCTTCCAGGGGAAGTGAAGAGAAAGGTAAAGGTCTTCGCGTCAGAGAAGGGACTGGAGCTCCTTTAAGAGGAGGGATATGAACTCTTCAAGTTTCTCCTCGGGTATCCTCGCCCCTGCGGCTCTGTCGTGTCCCCCTCCCTCTCCGCCCACCTTCTCCGCCGCGGCGGAGACGATAGCGGAGAGCCGTCTCCCTCCCCTCAAGGATACCTTCACGTAGCCGCCCTCGTCCTCCACGACACACATGCCGACCCTTCCCTCCGAGGAAAGGGCCTCCGCCACGGCTCCGGAGACGTAGGGTGGGAAGGAAGACCGGAGATCCGCCCAGACAAGGACCCCCTCGTCCTTGTAGTGCTCCCTACCATGAACTACCGCCCTGTAAAGCGTCCTGAGGTACTCGGAGAGAACACTCTCCGCCTCGTCCAGTACCCCAACCTCATCGGTATAGAGGGGGACTATGAGGTCCTCCCGGAGGTTCTTCCCCACCGCGTTGGAGAGGACGGCGAAGGAGCGGACTGTGGACTTGTATCCGTAGTTGCCGTTCAGCTCATAGACCTCTCCTATCAGGGAGAGGGTATCCGAGGGGGACCAGCCCTGCCGGAGGAGGTGGAGGTGAAGGGCGGTGAAGAGGCGGCGCTTCTCCTCGAGCCCCAGCTCACTATACCGGATCCTGCCGGAGGGGTAAAGGGAGACTATGCCGGCCCTCTCCAGGAGGTCATAGACCCCTTCCGCGTTCCCGGTGAGGCCGGGGAGCACGGGATCCGTGGAGTAGAGAAAAACTTCTGGGAGAAGCTTGGAGGAAAGGCCCGGGAGGGTGAGGTCCCTGTAGACGGTGAGAACCCCTGACTTGAGAGCCTCTGTGACGAAGGTCCTGTTCAGGCCCTTGAACCTTCCGCCCTCGAACTGCCTGTCCCCGGCAGCACCCACGAGCCCGTAGGCCAGGGTCTTCTCGTCAGGGGAGAGGAGGTGGGAGACGAGGGCCGAGAGGGTGGAGGCGGAGGCGTCCACGTCGGGGTTGAGGCCAAGGAGGAGGGGATGGACGAGATGTTGATCGTTAAGGTCCGTCTGGTCGTGGTGGTCTATAACAAGGAAGGAGTCCAGGTAGTTGCTGATCTCCTGTAGGTAGCGGCCTGCCAGATCGGTGAAGACCACGGAGTCGTGGTCGGAGTAGGGTACCTTTTCAACCTGGTCCGGATAGAACTGCCGCAGCACAACGATGTCCACTTCCTTCCCGAGGGACAACAGGCCCCGGGAGAGGGACCCAGCCGATGACACCCCGTCGGCGTCGTGGTGGGTTACGATGAGCACACTCCTGGCTTCCCTGAGTGGTTTGATCCGCTTCCTGAGCCAGACGGGTACCTCCACGATAGGGTTTTATGGAGAGGAGGCTTTATTGAATGGGTGGTTGATATGAAGGCAGAGGAGGAACTAATAAAGACGCTCGAGATGCTGAAGAACGCGGGGTTCCAGCCCGTGGACGCCATCTTCAAGGGAATGGTGGCCGTCATGAACAAGAGCACCCTCCACATGATACAGGAGCTGGCGGACCAGGGTGAGGCCATTGGCACCTTGACCGTCATCTACAAGACCCCCGATGGAGGGGTAAGAACCATTGAGATACCCATAGGGGCCGAAGAAGAGGCAGAGGAAGCGGCCCAGGAGGCCAAGCCGTCACAGTAGGCGGACTACGGGTCCCCTTGGGACCGTCTCGGAGAAGACGATTGAGGAAAACCTCTTTACCTTTACTCCTTCTTCTTTCCAGCATCCAGGGGGAAGCCCTGCCTTGAGACAGGTATGGTCCAGGAACGTCTCCGGATCCCAGCCCTCCTCGACGGCTACCTGGGGAAGGAGTAGTCCGTTCCTCCCGTATCCCTCCACGATGAGGCCGTCCCGGCCGATGACTATACCGTGGGGGAGCTCTTCCCTGGGGACCTCCTCAGGCACCGTCAGGACGCTGACCTCGAACAGAACACCATCGAGCTCCTCTTCTCTCAGGGGAGGAAACCTGGGGTCGTCGAAGGCCGCCAGGAGGGCCGTCTCTATCACAGCCCGATAGAGGGGTTTCAGTGGTAAGGGATAGCCTATACAGCCCCGGAGTTCTCCACTTGTCTTCTTTATGGTAGTAAACGCCCCCATCCTCTCCTTCACCTCGTCGTAGGGAGGGTCCTCCTCGAGAACCTTCCCCGTCTCGAAGAAGTGCTCCACGCTCCTCCTGGCAAGCCTCACCAGGTACTCCCCCACCTTGTTATCCATACTTGAATCTCCCTCAAAACTCAATAAAGGGATTTCACGTCAGTGACGGCGGCCTTGAGGAGTTTCTTCACCCGCTCGAGTCTCTCAAACATAACATCTATGAAGCCGGAGGGGTCGTCTGGTTTTAGCGGGTTTGTAGAGAAGCAGTAGGCCTTCCCCCTCCTCTCAAGGATGCCCATCTTCGCCATTCTCCTCAGGTGGTGACGTATGGCCTCGTCAGACGGGGGCTTCTTACCCCTCTCAAGGATCCTCCGGGACACGTAGCCCTTTATCTCCTCGAAGCTGGGGGCCTTTCCCTTTCCATAACAGAAGTCGAAGAGCGCCTCGAGGACGTACACCACACCGTCCCTACCATCTCCAGGGTTCTTCAGGCCGAGGGAAACAGCGAGCCAGGACAGCAGTCCCCTCTTTGTCTTGAAAAGGTGAGGGAAAAGGTCCATCTCCCGGAGACGCCACTCCCCGCGAATTCTATACATAACAACACCTTACCAATAAGTTATTTGTTATACAAACAAAAAATTTGCGATAGTTTTATAAAGGAGTTTGTACTTATCCTTTCGTTGGTTTCGGGCGAGGGAGGCGAGAACATGAGAGGTGGTGTGGAAGGTGTACGGGGCGGGAAAGGTATTGACCTGTTCGACGTGCGGCCTCCCGTTGAGCCCGGAAGAGGCAAGGAAGTGTAGGGTCTGCGGAAGACACGTCTGCCGGGATCACATCAGGTACCACCCCATCCACGGGTGGGTGTGCACCTCCTGTCTGAGGAGGATCACGGCACCCCAGGAGAAGGGAGAGAGGCTCCTCATCGGAGTCGCCTACGTTGAGCTGTAACGCTCCCACCACGAGGCCCCTGAGGGGAGGGTTTTCTACCCTCCCCTTTATCTTCCTTTTCACTCCATTCTTAATGTGATCGTCACCACGAGAAAGGTGCCCTTCAAGTTAATACTTCGGGAGAGGCGGCCCCTCATTATAGAGGTCTCCATACGAAACAACAAGGGGAGCGAGAGAAAGTACGTGGTGTCGGCGGAGACGGGCAAGGAACTGTCGCTGTCGCCCAGCGGACTGGCAAAGTTCCAGACTGTGAAGACCCAGAAGCTCTACCCAGGCGAATCCACGGTGGTGAGCTTCAAGGTCTATCCGAGGACGACCACCAAGCCCGGGACATACAGCGTAAGGCTCATCGTGGATGAGTGCATCGACGACTACGAACACGTGGTGGAGTCCAAGGAGATCGAGGTCAGGGTGCCCGTGGTATGAAGTACAGGATGGTGGAGAGGCCTGACCTGGCCCCCTTAGTGACCTTCGTGCCCAACAAGAACCTGCCTGTCCACCGCTGGTTCTACTACAAGGAGGGCTTCTCGAGGGATCTTGTTCAGATGCTCCTAGACTCCTTTTCTCCCTCCAGTGTGCTGGACCCCTTCGTGGGCTCGGGCACCACCGTTCTCACGGCGAAGGAGAACGGGATAGCCGGGACAGGCGCCGACGTCCACCCCGTCGCCCTCCTGGCGGCCCGGGTCAAGACCTACGATTATGATATACCGGAAACAATGAGGTGGATCGAGTGGGCCATGAAGCTGAAGCCGGAGCCCTATTCTGTGGACAGTGTGAAGAAGTTCCTGAGGCAGTTCTTCCTGCCAAAGAACCTGGGAAAGATCCTCTGGTACAGGGACAAGATATGGAATGAGGTGGAGGACAGAAAAGTGAGGGACCTCCTCACCCTCGCCCTCATGAACGCCTCCCTGCGGTCTTCCTTTGCCTTCAAGGACGGGGCCATAGTCAAGGTAAGGAGAAGGCCCGTGCCACCCATAGAGAACAGCTTCCGACGGGAGCTAAAGAAGTTCTATGTGGATCTGGACGTCCACCCGTCAGGGAAGGCTCCCTCCCTCATAGTGGAAGCAGATGCCAGGAACCTGCCCTTCGAAGACGAGAGCTTCGACGCGGTCATAACGTCCCCTCCCTACCTGAACAAGATCGAGTACGCCAGGGTCTACTCCATAGAGGAGGAGCTCTTCTTTCCGGGCAAGAGGAAGAGTCCTGTCAGGTCCTTCGTGGGGCTGAAGTTATTAGACAGAGGCTACCTCCACACTCTGGACCTCTACGTGGAAGACCTGAGGAATAGTATAGAGGAGATGTACAGGGTGTTGAGGAGGGGAGGGAACGTGGCCATTGTAATAGCCGGGAGCTACATAAAGGAGCTCAACCTCATCTTTGAGGCTGACGTGGAAGTGGCGAGGATGGCCGAGGAAGTAGGCTTCAAAGTGAAGAAGATCGTCGTGGCGAGGAAGCTCTGGGCAACTGTGAAGAGGACGAGGAAGGTCGGACAGGTGAGGGAGAGCATCGTATTGCTTAAAAAGGAGTAAAGCCCTTCTTTTTTCCATGAACGCGGACGGTGTGTTAACAAAGGCATACAAGGACTACAAGGAAAACTTCTACGTCATCTCCATGGGCATCGTGATAGCCGGGATCGTAGCCGTGGTCCTGGGCTACCTGGCAAAGCTCCTCTACCCGATTGACCTCACTACGGTGCTCCTGCTCAGCTCCTTCTTCCTGGCGGGGGGCTACGTGGCGGCCAGGTACGCCGTGAAGGAGATGGACACCAGAGAGGGCGTGGAGATGATGGCCCGCTTCATACTGATGTACTCGGTCTTCGTGCTCCTGGAGGTGGCCGCCGTCGTGTCCCCCTATCCCTTCAACGTGCTCATAGGTATAGCGGTGGTCTCCCTCGTCTACATGGCGGTCCCCGTGGTGGCGGAGCTTGGCTTCAGGGAGGGCTGTGAGAAAATCAAGAAGCTCATATCAAAGGCACCGGTGACCTACGTGGGACTGAGCCTTCTCTTCATCATGGGGCTCCTGGCCATCGTCTCCATAGCGGTGACGCCGGTGCTGGCGGCCATCGCCCTCATCATCATAGCCTTCTTCTACCTGCCCCTCTACTACCTGACAGGCTACTACCTGGCCCACAGCGCCGTCCGCTGAAAGCCTCTCCTTTCTCTTATTTGTTCTCAGAGAGGTAAGGTAAAGAAGGGGGTGACGTGGGATCGTCCCTCTGAGAGGAAGTCCGCCGCGTTTTCTTCGGTGATCAACGTCCCTTCCGCACCGAGCTCCTTGCTTGCCTTCTCCAACTTCTTCCTGTGCTCCTCGTCGGCCTCGTAGGAGACCTCTATCACGGCGTCACCCACGTAGAAGTCCACTTCCCTTCCATCCTTCGTCACGTAGTAACGCGGTCTATAGCCCCTCCTGAGAAGTTCAACGAACACGAGGTTCTCCAAGAGCCTTCCCTCGTCGCGGGGCTTGGAAACGAAGTTTATGAAGACGGGGTCTACCAGGTAGACCTTCCTGGGGGAGGTCTCCACCCTTCGCTGGGAGTGGTTGTAGAGGGGTACCGTGAAGATGAAGAAGGCCTCCTCCATGCACCTCAGGTACTCCAGGACCGTGGTAGGTGAGACCTTGATCCCCAGGGACTTGAGGAGCCGGGTTAATTTTGGGACACTCACGAAGTTACCATAGCTCGAGAGAACTACCCTGAACACCTTCTTGAAGAGCTCCACCCGCCTGACCCTACACCTGTCGACCATATCCCTGAAGAACGCCGTGGAGAGGATGGCCTCCGCCTTGAGCAAGCTCTTCTCCAACCAAACCTCTGGAAACCCTCCCCAGACCTTGTAGAGGTCGTAGGCCCTCCTCAGCTCCCCCCTCTTAATGAAGGTCCCTCCCCTCTCAACGAGCTCCCCGAGGGACAGGGGCAGGACAAGGAAGGAGACGTACCGGCCCCTAAGCTTGGACGGTACCCTGTCGGCACTCAGGGCCGAGGTAGACCCCGAGACCACCAGTCTAAAACCCACGTCGTGGAGGTACCTGAGGTTCCTATCCCAGTTCTCCCACTCCTGGACCTCGTCGAGGAAGAGGTAGACCTCGCCCCTTGGGTAGACCCGGCGGACCTCTTCTGCCAGCTTGCGGGGCCCCATCTCGATGGGAGCGTCGAAGGAGACGTAGAGGGCTTGATTTCCATTTTTGATCAATCTCTTCACGTTGTAAAGCATCGTAACCGTCTTTCCTACCCTCCTGGGCCCAATGAGACCGACTATATCCCTCGTCCCTGTGAGGTCAGGGATTTCACCCAGGATCGTCTTGGGGAGGCCTTCCAGGTATTCCAGCGTCAGGTCGTGAAGATCCATACACTGATACTGTATGAGTATATTTAAATTGTTATACGGTTCCACTGTATAAAAGCCTTCAAACGTTGGGCTCCACGGAGCGGATGACGGGGTCTATGTCCATGCCGGGCCGACGGTTCTTGAGGACCACCGCCCGGGAAGGTGGGAACTCGTCCATGTACTCGTAGCCCGGTAGGTTTTCCAGGAGCTCGAGGGCGAACTTCTTGACGTAGTCGTGGCCCGGCATGTTCCACTCCAGGAGCCGCTTCCGGGAGGCGCCTATGTACATGTAGGCCTTTACCTCCACGAAGTGGGGGTTCATCCGCTCGATGAGTTCGGCGTAGCCCTTGTACCCAAAGTCGTTCCAGCCCCGGATGAGGGTGATCCTGGCCACCTTCCTCACCGGCGCATCGTGGAGGAGGTCGAGGGTTCTCAGGAACCTGTCCCAGTAGTCAGGAAGCACCGGCCGGCTCACCTTCCGGTAGGTCTCCCTGTCAGGGGCCGTGAAGGAGACGTATATCTGGGTGGGGAGCTTCTCCTCCCTTATCATCCGCTCTATCTCCTCGGGAACCATCCCGTTGGTCACCACGAAGATGGACCGCACCGAGGGCCAGTTCTTCTTTATGTACTCGATGGACTCGGGGACGTAGGGGTAGAGGAGGGGCTCCCCCATGAGAGAGAAGGTGACGTGGGAGGGCTCCAGGGCCTCCTGATACACTTTTTTGTCCACTCTCGGGTCTCCACCGAAGCCGGACAGCAGCTTCTTTCTCAGCTCCTTCAGCTTCTCCAACGTCACGTCAGGCGGGTCCACCTCCCCCTCCAGCCTCGTCCCCACGAAGAACTCCATGGGCCTCCAGCAGTATACACAACGGTTCGTGCACCAGGCCACTGCCTGGGTAATCTGCATGCACCTGTGGGTGTCTATGCCGTAGAACTTGTTCTTGTAGCAGGCTCCCTCTCCCCGGATGGCCTTCTTCGTCCAGCCACAGATCTCCACGGCCGAGTGGTTGTATACTCCGTAGCCGGCGTTCTTCAGCTGATCCCCCACCCTGGGTGGTAGCCGGATCGCCACAGGTTTAAAGGGGTGGAATATCCTTAATAACCCGTGCTGGAAGCCTGGAAGATGGAGGCCGGGGAGGTCGTCGCGGCCCTTGGCTCCGACGCGGAGAGGGGCCTGTCGGAGAAAGAGGCGGAGGAGAGGTTAGAGAGGTTTGGGAGGAACGCCTTAGAGAGGAAGAGGAGAAGGAGCATCGTATCGATGGTCGTGGATCAGTTCAAGGACCCCCTCGTACTGCTCCTCTTCGGCGCTGCCCTGATCTCCTTCTTCGTGGGCGAGACAGTCGACGCGGCGCTAATAGTGGCCATTCTCCTCGTGAACGGGGCCATAGGCTTCGTCCAGGAGTACAAGGCGGAGGACGCCCTGGAGAAGCTCCGGTCCATGTTAAAGCCCACCGCGAGGGTGGTGAGGGATGGGGAAGTGAAAATAATTGATGCGGAGCTCCTCGTCCCCGGGGACATCATCCTCCTGGAGGAGGGGGACAGGGTACCGGCCGACGCCAGGCTGTTGGAAAGTAGGGACCTGATGGTGGACGAGTCCCTTCTGACCGGCGAGTCGGTGCCCGTGGAGAAGGACGCCGCCTGGGTGGGGGACGCCGGCGTGGCGGACAGGAAAAACGTGGTTTACCTGGGGACCACCGTGGTGAGGGGGAGGGGCAAGGCCGTCGTCTACGCCACGGGCAAGGAGACGGAGATGGGGAGGATAGCGGAGAGTTTGGGGGAGATAAAGGAGGAAAAGACCGTCTTCGAGGAGGAAATGGAAAAGCTCTCTTCCCTGATAGGTAAAATAACCCTGGGGGTGGCCCTCACCGTGGTGGTGGTCTACGTCCTGAGGGGCCTGGATCTACTGGAGGCAGTCTCGGTGGGCATAGCCCTGGCGGTGGCAGCGGTGCCCGAGGGACTGCCTGTGGTCATAACCTTAGCTCTCTCGCTGGGGGTCCTCCAGATGGCGAGGAAGAACGCCCTGGTGAGGAGGCTCAAGAGCGTTGAGGTTTTGGGATCCGTGGACGCGATCTGCACGGACAAGACGGGGACCATCACCCAGAACAGGATGAAGGTAGTGGAGTGGTGGGGAGACGAGGAATGGTTGAAGGTCGTGGCGTCCTGTTGTAACAACGCGGACCTCCGTTCAGGAACCGGGGATCCCATGGAGCTTGCCCTGAAGGAGTTCGCCGGTGACGTGGAGTGTAAGAGGCTCTCGGAGATCCCCTTCTCCTCCGAGAGGAAGATGATGACGGTGGTGGTGGAGCTCCACGGGAAGCGGTACATCCTGACGAAGGGTGCCCCAGAGGTCATAGGGGAGCTGGTAGGGGAGCCCTTCCTGGAAAGGGCCGAGGAGATGGCTGAGAGGGGACTGAGGGTAATAGCCCTTGCCTACAAGGAGGACGACGGGAGGCCTGAAGAGCCTACATACAGGCTTGCAGGAGTGGTGGGACTCCTCGACCCGCCCAGAAAGGAGGTGATCGAGGCCCTGAGGGTGGCAAAGGAGGCAGGTATAAGGACAATAATGATCACGGGAGACCACAGAAAGACCGCCCTGGCAGTTGCCAGGATGGTGGGCATAGAGGGAAGGGTCATTACAGGAAAGGAGTTGGAGGAGATGAGTGACGAGGAGCTGGAGGAGGTGATCGAGGAGGTGGGGGTCTTTGCCCGGGTGGATCCCCATCACAAGCTCAGGATCGTGAGGGCCCTCCAGAGGAGGGGGCACGTGGTGGCCATGACCGGGGACGGAGTGAATGACGCCCCGGCGCTGAAGGCGGCAGACGTGGGAATCGCCCTCGGTAGCGGAACCGACGTGGCAAAGGAGGTCTCTGACATCGTCCTCCTGGACAACAACTATGCCGCCATCGTCGAGGCGGTGAAGGAAGGGAGGAGGATCTTTGACAACATAAAGAAGTTCGTGATGTACCTCCTGTCGGCAAACACGGGTGAGGTGGTGGCCGTCTTCTCGGCATCGCTCCTCGGAAAACTCCTCCTCAAGCCCGCCCACCTCCTGCTCCTAAATATAGTAACGGACGGGGCGCCGGCGGTGGCCCTTGCCCTGGATCCGCCAGAGGAGGACGTCATGAAAAGGCCTCCCAGGCGGAGGGGGGAACCCCTCTTCTCGGGAAAGGAGTTGTCACTTGGAATTGGTCTGATGGGCCTGCTCATAGGGGCAGGCATCCTCGGGGCCTTCCTCGCGGGAGAGGAGGGGGGAATGGAGGCTGCCTGGGGCTCCGTCCTGGTGGGCTTCGTCCTCCTGGAGTTTACAAGGCTACAGACCGTTAGGAAGGAGCCCGTGTGGACAAACAGGTTCCTCGTGTTTTCAGTACTCCTCTCCTTCCTCGTGGTGGGGGTTCTCTTCCTTCCCCCGCTCTCTGGGGTCTTCTCGGTGGCCCCACCCACCTGGACTGACCTCCTGGAGATCCTCCTCATAGCCCTCGTCGTCTACCTCCTGGCAAAGCTGATTAAGGTGTAGGGAAAAAATATTAGTATGAAGGGAGTGAACCCGTGGATCATTGGGATGCTCATCGTCTTCATAGCGGCGGTTCTCTTCGTGGTTCTGTCGGTGAAGTCCGTGGCAGAGAAGACCGGCTCGTCCATAGCCATCAAGAACTGCGTGGAGCTCTGCCAGAAAGCAAAGGAGAAGGGATTGGACCTTTCCAACGGCCCCTGTCTCTCCAACAACGTGGCGCCGGGCTGGGTATGCGACGTGGCCCACTGGCCGAGGCTCCCCGTTGACAACGACCCCCAGAACCAGTGCGAGGCCTTCAGGAAGGGAATAGCCACCCACTTCGTGGAAGTGGACGAGAACTGCAACGTCATAAGGGTCTATTAACAACCACCCCAGGGCGTGGAAACCCCGTCTATGTCTATGAGGAGGCAGTCGCCGTCGTTCACCTCCGCCCCGATCTGGAAGAGGACAAGGTCGTTGGGGTCAAGGAGGTTGTTAGAGCCCCTGTCCCTCAGGAAGGTATAGGTGTAGGTCTGGGGGATGCCGTTGAGGAGGATGCTCGCGCCGGCCACGTTGAGCTCGCCTGAGATACCCCTCACGTATATGTAATTCCCTTCCACAGACACGATGACATAGTCCTTGGAGACGCTTCCCTGGACCTGGACGCCCACCGAGCCGGCCCGGTTGGCGGCGTCCTGGACCTGGGTGTAGAGGGCCGAGATGACGAGGGCCGCCACCAGGAGGGTGGCCACGAATATGATGATTGCCTCCTGGGAGATCACCCCACCACCACCGTGTAGTCGGCGTAAACGCCGTACTGGGTCACCACCCGCACCCGGTAGGATCCTGCGACAAGGGAGGGGTAATTTATGTCCACCTCCATGATCTCGTCAGGGGAGAGGACGTAGTTCCCTGAGGTATCGACGCAGGTCACGTCCGTGGAGTTACAGGAGCCCACGAACTTGCCGTTCACGAAGACGTCTGTACTGTTCACGTCGAGGGAGGTCTCCCCCAAGTTCTGGACGTAGACCCAGAGGAGATTCTGGTCGATATTGGCGTCTCCCTCCACGATCTTTATCACCGTGGACACCTGATTTGCAGAAACTTGGGTCTTCTTTGCCATGGAGTAGGAGAGCCCTTTCAAGGCGACGGAGATGGCCGACACCGCTATGGCCACCGCTATGAGTGTGGCGATGAAGAATATGATGTGGCTCATGGCCACGCTGAACCCCTTCACGGAAAGATGTTGGTGGGGAGGTTTTAAGTGAGCTTCCAGGAGCCCGTCTCCTCGGGCCCGATGGTAACAGAGGGTTCGGGGTCTTTCCTCTTCCTCACCACCCAGACGCTGGTTAAGTGATCGAAGTATCCGTGGGAGAGGGCGTTGATCTCTTCGTCAGTAAGGAGCCGGCCGTATAGGACGGCTTCATCTATTATACCATTGAAGTCGTTACCAAAACCTCCCTCGGAGCCGAAGAAGAGGTTAACGTCCTTGTTGGTGTGGGAGGCTGTTCCGCTTGCGGCGAGGGATCCGTTAACGAAGAGCTCCTGGGTTCCGGAGAGATAGGAGACCCTCGCCACGAGGGCAGACCATCCGGAGAGGGTGCCGTCGTAGACCGCCGTGGCCCCGAACTGAATGAAGACGGAGTTGGCATCGTTCAGGCCTATCACCCTGCTCCAATTCCCGTCGTAGAGGGGCTTGGGGTAGGTACCGGCGTTTTGTAGGCGGGGGTCGATCCAGAGCAGGTAGGTGAACTCGTTCAGGTCCAAGTTGTAGTCGGTCTCCACGTAGTCCCCGCTCCCGTCGAGGGTTACACCGTAGCCAAAGACGCCGGTGGTAAAGCTCGCGTCCCCGAAGAGGGTTCCGCTGTACCTTCCCGTTGCATCGTAGGTCACCGTGCCACTCCCCTCGTCAAAGTGGAAGACGGCCAGGAGGTTCGTGTCGTCGAAGCTGAACCAGGTAAAGACGTTGTAGCCGTTGGACTCGGAGGTTGCCCCGGGGTTGCAGTAGTACATGTAGATGTTGGTGTCCCCGGAAACGACGTCTGTTTTTACCCAGACCACGGCGTCTCCACTCGTCCAGTACTCCACCCAGTAGGGGAGCTTCGTATTCGTTTCGGTGTAAAAGCGGAGGTCGGTACCGTCCGTTTTGGTAAAGTCGAAGTTCGTGGAGGTGAGGTGGATGCGGACGGGGTAGTTGGTGTCCGAGAAGGAGGAGGAGATGGTGATCTTCCTCCGGCACGTCCAGACACAGAGGTCGTAGGAAGAGGAGGCGGTGGAGCCCAGGTAGGAGAGGGTGACGGTAACGGCACAGGGACCCCCGTAGGGGATGTTTATTTCCCCGCTCTCCCCTTCAACGAGGAAACCGTTCCCTGTCTGATCCGTACAATTCAAGTCCGAGCAGTAGCCCGCGAACACGTGGTTGACGAAGAGGGCTACCCTGTCCAGCTCGACTGGTCCCACGAGGGCCGTGAAGTTAACGGTGAGGTAGTTTCCGTCCCAGGAGGCCCCATCGATGCGCAGATAGTCCGTGGATGCCTTCTGAAGGGTCTCTTGTCGTACCGATGCCTTCTCCTGTATGATGGAGCTCCCGACGGTGTAGGTGAAGAAGACTGTGACGGCCGAGACGAGGAGGAGCATCAGGACCACGAAGGAAACGACGGACGCTAAGCCCTTCACGGAAAAAGATAGGATAAAAAGGGGTAAAAGATTAGGTCAGCATCTTGGCGAAGAGGGCAGCTAACCGTGGATGCTTGACCACCTTCTTCGCTATGGTCTTCATGGCCTCCCAGTGTCCCTCGGAAATCGCTAGAATATCCTCCGGGGTGAGGATCTCTGCCAGGAAGTTGAAGTCGTCGTCGGTGAGCTTCTCGAACATCTGGCGGATCTTGACAAGTCTCTGGAGTTGGTTGCCCCTCCTCTCCCACCAGAGCTTGTTGTAGAGGGAGAGGGTGTCCTTGGAGAAGTCCTCCTTCTCATGGGCTATGGCTGCCACCTCGGCGGCGATGGCCCCGGCCTCCATGGCAAGGAACATACCTCCCCCGTGGAGGGGGTGGACCTGGTGGGCCGCGTCACCCACCACCATGAGGCCGTCCGTTACCATATCTTTCAGAAGACCGCCCACGGGAATGCCCCCGCCGCGGACCTCGATGATGCTGGCGTCCTCAAAGCCGTACTCGTCCTTGTGCTCCTCTATCCATTTATCCAAGTACCACTTGGCCGTCTTCTCCTCCCGGGCGTCGATACCGATGCCCACGTTGGCGGCGTCCTTGTCGGTGGGGAAGATCCAGACGTAGCCCCTGGGGGCGATCTCAGTTCCGAAGAAGAGGTGGATGTTATCCGCGTCGATGTCGATGCCCACCATCTGGTACTCGAAGCCCGAGTCGGCGTGATAGGCCTGCTGGAAGGTCTTGAGGCCGGCTTTCCGGGCTATCTTGGACTCGAAACCGTCGGCGGCTACAACAATGTTGGCCCTGAACTCCTTGTCCTCACCTATGAACCTCGCCTTCACGCCGGATACCTTGCCATCCTCCTTTATTATGTCGTAGACCTCGTGGAAGGCCAGGACGGTGGCACCGGCCCGGGTGGCCATTTTTGCCAGTTCTTTCTCGAAGATCTTTCTCTCTATGACGTAGCCCTCGCCCTTCACCTCAACGTACTTGCCGTTGGGGGCGTAGACCTTTGCCCCGTGGACCTCCCAACCGCTCCAGCGGACATCAGGCTCTATACCCAGTTCCTTGAGGCCTTCCTTGCCGAACCCCTCAGCACACTGGACGGGGGTCCCAATCTCCTTCTTCCGTTCGAGCACGAGGACCTTGAGGCCCTTTTCGGCGGCGTTCTTGGCGAACCAGAGACCGCCAGGTCCTCCTCCAACCACAACAACGTCCCAATCACGCCTCAAGAGCAACACCCCTTTCCCGTGCTATTTCTTCCAGCTGAGGCCTGATCATGAGGGCCGCAACCGGGCATCCTTTAACACAGAGAGTACAGAGGGTACACTTGTCGTGGTCTATAACGATCTTCCCGTCCTCAAGCGTGAGGGCGTCAAAGGGACATATCCCCACACAGAGCCCACAACGGATGCACTTCTGCTCGTCCCAGTAGAGCCGCCTGCCATCGTTCATAGAAGTGGTTAATGGTGTTAATGTTTAAGAACAAGCCACCCTTGTTCGTCTCTCGTTACCCTTCACGGTATAGCTCACATCCACGTAGTCCACGGGCTTCCCCACCCGACAGACCACAGACCAGCCACCGGGAACCTCCTCGTGACTACAGTATGTTCCGATGGACAGGTTCTCTATGTCCTCGTTGGCCTTGAAGACAACGGTGGTTCCGCTGTCCTGGGTGCAGCTCACCACGGCGGGCGGCTTCTGGGGCAGAACGTCTGGGCTGTTCTGGGCAGATACCAGGTTAGAGTAGAGCAGGAAGCCTACTATGGCCACTACCCCAACCACCACGAGGCCCCTCATGGGCCCATAAGGTATTCATTCCTTATAAATCATATCCATAGAAGGGGACTCCGCCACTTCCCTGTTGAGGTACTGGATCTTGTACCTCTTCGGTCTAAAGAAGTCTATGACCTCCCCTTCTACCTCCTTCACACTCACGTCGGAGCAGGTATAGATATCCAGGCTCACGTAGCCCAACTCGGGCCAGGTATGGACCGCTATGTGGCTCTGGAGGAGCGTAGCAACGTATATCACCCCTTGGGGCTCGAAGGTGTGGAACACCTCCCCTATGATGTCAGAATTGAGTTTTCGGGCAAGGGAGCGGCCCAGGGATATAATTGACTGCAAATCGTTGGCCAGAGATGGATCTACCCCATAAAGATCGAAGATGACGTGATTTGGATATGCAAAATTGTAGTGGACCACGGAATGTTCTTATGGGTAGTAATTAGTTTAAAGAATATGCCCGTCAAAACGGCCCGTTTTTGGCCTTCTCGCACCGTTTAGGCCTTTTCCTATTTCTATACATAACACGCGCCTGCGCAGGCCCATCAACTCTATGGAGAAATTATTTATAAAAGAAAACAAGTTTTAATACTATTATAAATTTCTCTATGTTCAACTTTTTTGTTTTAAAATAAAAATAAAAATGATAGGATAAAAGCTACTTACATTTATACATAACATATCACCCTTCCAAGACACCATCCAAACGTCGTACATGGTCGCCTATCTTACCCCACACCCTACGTATATCCCGGAACACCTCCTCCAGGGTAAGCTCCAGGGTGGGGGCCCTCAGGCCGTAAGTGGAGCCCTTTCTCTTGGTTACGAGGCCAGCATCGATGAAGCGGGATAGGTAGGTGGTGTAGAACTGGGACTGGCTTACCTTCAGGCCCTTTGAGTGGAGGTAGTCCAGAATATCCTTCGCCTTCATGGCGCCGTTCTTCACAGGGTACTGCTTCCCATTGGACTCTATGGCACCCTCCCGGATCCCCGAAATCTTTCGGAAGAGGATGAGGAGCTCTATCACAACGTCTCCCTTGCCCCGTTCAGGAATCAGACCGAGGGAAGACGCCACATAGTAGGCAAGGGTCTGGGGGTTGTTCACCTCCTTCGGTATGGGTGGGTTCTCGACCACGGATATCTTCATAATATCACCCAAAAATATATGGGTTTAGGGCATAAAAAGAGGAGGGTGACGAGATGACGGATTTTGCCAAGTAAAGTGCGAAATATTTCGTGTTAATACAAAATGTTTTTGGAAAAGGTGCCGCGAATGTCTGGAAAGGAGGGGGCGTGGAAGGAAGATTATGCGGGAGGTGTTCGTGAAGGAAGGAGGTTTTGGGTTATCCCATAAAATGAAAGTGGCGGGAGGTTCGTGTTATGTATAATACAAATAAATTATTTGTTTCTGTCAGAACTTATTCGGATGAGCTGACGGTAGGCGTTCTCCAGGGCTATCGCCACCTCCTCGCCGAGGTCAGTCAACTCTACATAACGGGTTCGTCCCTCCTTAACCGTCCTTATGAGGCCAGCCTCCTCGAGCTTCCTCACTATATGAACCGCATGGGGGTACGTGACATCGGCTTCTTTGGCAAGGAGGGATACGTACCACCTCCTGTTCTTTTCCCGGAGGGCAACCATCATCAGCACGTTCTTCTCTTTGAGGAAGATATCCACCACTGCCATAACTGTTCACCTCCTTTCTATTTTTCTTATTATATTGGTATATTATACCGAAATATTATTAAATGTGATAAGGTTACAGTTTTATGATATTTATGTTTTTATAATTTATATTTACGTTTTCCTCCGTGGGAAAACGAGCAACTCTGCTCAAATTATGTATAATTATGTATAAGTCGTGGTAGAGGAACGAAAGTCTTTTATACAATGATGTCCTTTACCTTGCGGTGAGATCATGTCCATAAGGCTGTCCCAGATGTTCGGGATGGACATCTACACGACCGATGCCGAGTACGTGGGCAAGGCATACGACTTCATTATCGACCTTGAGGAGGGGCGCATCTTTAAGATCACCTTGGAACCCTTCCGGTTGACCAGTAAGCAAGACATAGTCCAGATCCTCAAGAAGAAGTCCATCAACTACGACAAGGTCGTAGCTGTCAAGGACATCATACTGATAAACAAGAACAAGGCCAGTACCAAGACAGTAAGAACTCCCCGGACTTCCGGTATTCTTGGCCTTGCCCGTCGACGCTGAACCCCTTTTATTTTCTACTATTATTCTACATAACATACCTACACATCCACCACCACAGCGAATACCGGAACTACGGGGGTCTACATGAGGGGTCACCTGATAAGGTACCGCTACAAGGGGGCGTCACCTTCTTCCTCCTATTCGTATCAGCGCTTCTTCCGGGCCCTCTACGGCTATACGCAGGTGGTGACCAAATCCAACGGCAAGACCTACGTCTACTACCGCGAAGGGGTCCTTACACGTTATCCCTACATCAGGAGTGAGAAGAATACGGTTATCATCCCTGAGAACGCCTTCACCCCCCTCGTGGAGTTCTTCAAGACGGGCAAGAACCCGGCCCACTCCTTTGAAAATCTCGACGACTGGTCTGTCACGTATTATGTAGAAGACGTTCCTGTAGATGAGGCCTCTGCCCTAAAGGCTATCTACCTCGCCCTGAACCGCATCATACTCCGCACTCCCTCGACTATCTACAGGCTCCGGGATTTGGCACAGAAGGATGTACTTGATCCGGACGAGCTCTCCGCCCTCCGATATGGGGCGGAACATATTGTAGCATCCTCTTGGTTCAAGGAGCTCTACGAGAAAGACCCCCTCCTCTCGAGACTCAACGAGCACTACCTCAAGGCACAACAAACCCTTTTATGAAACGCCTCCCCACGAGCACACATACCTTCCCTGTCCCAACGGAATAGTTCACCTCGTTATAGGGAGGATAAATCGTCACGGCTGGCACCGAGCTGTATTGTATCCCGTTCTGCTCCCCCAACACGAGCCCAACCGTAGAACCCGGGTCTTTCTTGTCCCAACAGATCATCCTCACGTAGAAGAAGTCCCTGGTTCCCCTGTTCGTGACGGTCACGTTGCCGTCGTTTACCTCCACATAGAGCACCCGATCGCCGGGTAGCACCACGTTGCCCTCCTCCACGAGCACCCTCACGTCGCTCTCCTTCATGGTCTTCATGAGGCTCTTCTGGGCCCCTGCCACATTGTAGAAGGTGGTGAGCGACGCGGAGGTCACGATGAGGAAGATGGATATCATAACGGAGAACACCGCCACAAAGGTTATGAGGTCCTCCACCTAACCACCCACCACGAAGGCCTCTGAGTAGTCCGGTGACTGTATCACGAACTGATATCCTATGTAATTCTGCTCGTACGGGACCCGGGCGACAATCACGTCTCCGGGCAGGAACCGCTCGGCGCTGTAGCCCCAGTTGGTCTCCACCCCCTCCGTTGTTATTATGTAGAAGTTCAGATCCGCCTGGGTCAGGTCCTTCCTTACCATGATTACCTTCACGTTGGTGAGGGGGATCTCCCCCACGTTCAGTACCAGGAGCACCTGGTCGTTGTTGTCGGAAGGTATGGCTGGGGGTGGGTAGAAGACAAGCATGGCAAGTATCTCCTTGCTTCTGGCCTCCGAGGCCCTTCCCATCACGTCCACTACCTGTGTCATTGAGTTCCAGGCCCAGGGCAGGAGGATTGCCACCAAGCCCATGGCTATGATGAGCAGGGCCGATATGGCTATCACGTTGCTTACTCCCTTCACCTACTGAAAAGGGAAACCCCCCTTATAACCTCTTTGTCGTGCTCAGCGATGACACCGCAACGCTTATAAACCAGAAAGCACCCCTAATATTTTACCCCTTCATCCGCGCGGGGAACTTCCCTCCCCCTTTAAACCCCTTTTTCGCTACCTTTTATGGTGGGGTTTAGCGAGAGGGCCAGGAAGGTCCATAGCTTGCCCGGCCGAAAGGTGGTCTACGTCTCGGTCTCCCACGTACTCCTTATATCTTCCATAATTACCCTTCTCCTCCTGAACCTCACCGTGAGCCTGAACTTCAGCCCCGAGTCAAGGATCCTCATGTCCCTCTGGGCCATACTCCTTCTCCTGGGCTCCTACGCTCTTTATCATCTCGTCAGGGCCGACGTGGACTTCCTCGACTACATGGGCTCCCTACTCTACTACCACAAGCTTAGGGAGCACAACCCCACCCTTGACTTCACCAACACCCTTCTCTTCTTCGGCATACTCCTCATCTCCCTTACACCCATCCTCTATGCCTACCTTCCCACTAAGGGCATCGACCCCACCTATGCCTCTTTTACCTTCTTCCTTGGAGGTATCTTAGTAGCGGTTGCGGTGAGCGGCTATGCCATCCTGGAAGAACGTTAACCCGGAGCACGTCCTGGGGGCCCTCGTGGTCCTCTTTCTCGTCCTCCTCATCCTCAGGAGCACTCCCGTGGAGGGGGCCAAGGGCTTCTATATCGTGCGCCCCACCTATTGGAAGGCCACTCCCACCACCTTCACCGTCGAGCTGACCTCCTTCTATCCCACGAACCTGGTCTGCGAGGTGGACGTCCTTGGCCAGAGGAGAACCATCCAGCTGGACCCCCGTTCCTCCACCACCCTCGACATGAACGCCAGCTTCCGGCCCGGAACCTATGTTAGAATTCCCGTCAGGCTTGACTGTGGTGAGGTGAAGGAGGAGGGCGTCATAAATACCTTCGTCTTTACGACCTGAGGATGGCCTTTATCTTTGCCAGCTCCCTGAGCTTTTCCTGCAACTCTCTCTTCTCTTTCTCCACGTCAACGGCCTTGAGGGGCTTCCCACAGACCGGACAGGCAAAGTTCAGCTCCATTGCCACCTCGAAGGTGACCCTTTCATGCCCCTCTGGACACTCAAAGAACATATAACTTTCCAGCTCGTCCAACTTCTCCAGAACCTCCCTCTCCCTCTCCGATACCTCCTCCAGGAGCGCCTCCCTCAGCCTGCTCATCCTAATGAACCAGGTGTAGGTGTACCAGCCCGTGTCCGGGTCCCTCTCCTTGTGGTAGTCCACAATTCCCCAGAAGTGGAAGCGGTTGAGGACCGTCCTCACGACGGTCACTTTCACCCCCAGGAACCCTGCTATGTACTCGTCCGTCACCGGTTCCCCGGCCTCCGCCATAATTCTCAATACGTCCACCCCGTGCTCGCCTCCAACCCTCCTTACGAAGTCGACCACTTCGTCCATCTCGAGAAGCCGGAGAACCGCCTCCACGAACTTCCTTCTGATCCGTAGCCTTTTTACCTGGATGTCCCCCTATAGGTGCGTGAGGGAGCTGACCTCCTTCGACCACCTGGCGCTCGTGGAGGAGATGAAAAACCTGGTGGGCCGCCACTTCCAGAAGATGT
The DNA here is from genome assembly GCA_027043825.1 of Microcaldota archaeon. Lineage (GTDB taxonomy): Archaea > Iainarchaeota > Iainarchaeia > JAADDC01 > JAADDC01 > WANZ01. The sequence goes on along the minus strand of JALUER010000068.1, from coordinate 3,593 downwards.
CGCTTATAGAAGGTGGCTACAAGCTCCGCTTCCGCGGCGCCGACGTCCTCATCCTCTTCCCTGACAAGGCATACCCCACCTCCTACTCGGTTCCCTCTTCCGCCCCGGACAACCTCTCCTTCAAGGTCAGGAAGCACCTGAAGGGACTGAGACTCCGGGACATCCGGACCCTGAACCTGGACAGGGCGGTGGTCTTTGATTTCGGATCCTACTCCCTTGTGTTGGAGCTCTTCAGGGAGGGGAACGTCCTCCTCTTGGAGGAGGGGAAGATCCTCGCCGTTCTTCGTCCCGGAAGCTGGAGCCACAGGGAGCTCCGGGTGGGTGTTATGTATAAAACTCCGCCGCCCCCTCCCATCTCCCGGGGAGAGCTCCTCACAGACTCCATTCTCCTCAGGGATCTGATCCGTTCCGGCATACCAAAGCCCTACGCCCGAGAGATCGTCCACCGCCTCGGTGTTGACGAAAAGACCCCAACCTCCCAGGTGGACACTACCTCCGTCCTCTCTACCCTCGAGGAGCTCCTGGACGAGCTAAGGTCGCCCTCAGGGTATCTCTGCGACGATGAACCCTTCCCCGTGGAGCTGAGTTATGTAGAAAACTGTGAGAAAAGGTTCCCCTCTTTCTCGGAGCTCCTCGACTCCTACACCCCTTCCCTATTAGCTACCGGGCACCCGGGGGAGAAAAAGCGGCCTTCCAAGCTCGACTACATGCTTTCATCCCTAGAAGATCTAAACAGGGAGATTTCCGACCTGGAACAGCTCATAAACTACGTCTACGAGAACTGGGGTGAGGTGGAGAAGGCCCTAAAAGCGGGTAACTTTGAGGCCCTGGGCAAGCTCAGGGTTAAAGGAAGGAAGGGGAAGCTCTTAGAACTCGACTTCATTCCCTGATGGACGCTTCGTCCACTATCACGTAGTCACTGACAGCCACAACAGCCTTGTAGGGGAGCTCTGCCATCCTCCTATCGATCCCCAGCTTCCTGGCAACCTTGGAGTCCGGCGCTATCTCCACCAGCAGGTACTCGAGGACGCCGCTCTTTTCGTCCACCACAAGGTCCACCAGCTTGCCCAGCACCTCTCCCCTGTTTGTTATGACCCTCTTACCCGAGAGCCTCCGTGCTATTTCGTACTTGGCCATCCTTCAACACCTCGCTACTATCAACGCAAACTACTTTTTAAGCCTTACTCCAACCCATAAAAACCTCCTCCCCTATCTACTTCCGTGCGGACCCAGAGCGGGAGCATAGTGGTTCTTCTCTTGGCGGTGGTTGCCCTGGCCGCCGCCCTCTACGTAGGCTACCTTACGGTTTCAGCTACCCAAACCGTCAGGGAGGGCGTGGACCCCTATCTACGCTTTGCCAAGCTATCCGAATCTTATCTAAAGGTGGTACGGGCAACTTATACCACGGGTAAGATCCTGTCCATATCCCTTGACGTCCAGAACACCTTCTCCGAGCCCATCTACTACCGTGTCCCCCTCATCGCCTACATCTCCTATCAGGACAGCGATGGGAACACCCACCTCCTCCGGGTGGTCCTCAACAACGAGTCCACCCTCCCCTACTTCCAGCCCGGCGTGATCGTAAGACTGTCGGGCTCCGCTCCATTTAGCCCTTCCTACACAGTCCTCGGTGCCTACCTCTCGGTGAACGGGGTTCCCATCCACTTCACCCCTGAGAGCATCGGTGTGACGCAAGAACCTGACGCCTACTGCACTTCTTGTTCCTCCTGCCAGTCCCTCATAGACACGTGGAAGTCCCAGAAGAACAACGCCTGGATCGCTCTGAGTGATACCATGGTAATTGACAAGGACCCCTGCATCGAGCTCTTGGGTGATGGTAACGGCCTCATCTTTGACTGTATGGGCTTTCCGTTGGACGGAAATGGTTCGAACGTCTTCCTTTTCGTCAACGGATCCAACTACACGGTGAGGGGATGTTCATCCGTTTCGGGGTTCAGCCGGGCCGTGGACGTGGTAAGCTCGTCCTCTGTGGAGATCAGAACCCTCGTCACACCTGATGCCCCCGATGTCGTCTACGTGGAGGATCCGGTGAACCCACCCTCCTATGATATCATCCTCGTCGATGTGGGGGACGCGGACAGGAAAATATACCAGTACCACCCCTCCGCCGTGAGCGTCTACAGCGCCTTCCTACCCCTCGCCCTCTGGATCTACAACTATACGGGTCCCGTGACGATCGACGCCAACTGGTCCGACCTCCAAAAGGTTCACCCACCCATACTGGTCACCAACTCCTCAGATGTTACCATCTCCCGCTTCCGCCTCACCTCCTCCTACCCCTACTCCGTTGTCCTCTATAACTCCTCCGGCGTCGTCCTCCAGGACGCCAATATGAACTTTTCCGGGCTACGGGGCATCTACGCCTACAACTCCACCATCGAGCTCAACAACATTGACGTGACCTCCTCCGCCACGGAGGACATGAACCTCGTCCTAACCGATGCCAACCTGGGCGACCTGAACATCCACAGTTAAGATAAACCCTACCCTACAAGATCCTTACGTGGACAGGCCACTCCTCTTAACTCTCCTCGTCTTTGCTATCGTTGTCGGAGCCCTCTTTCTTCTCAGCCAACCCGGATCTCCCAAGAAGACCGTCCACACCCTTCCTGAAGTAAACAAACCATCCGAGCCAACTCAACAGTCTTCCCTCGCCTCCGAGGAAAACACCCCACCTACATCCGTCCCACCCTTCCTCGAGGAAGCCTGTGAGGCCTACAGGCGGGACCTGGACCTCTTTTACAGGGATAAGGAACCGCTACAGAACTGTGTTGTTGATTGTGGGGTTACCCCAAGGGGCACCTGTCCCGATGTCTACGTCATCCTCCTCTCCGTGAGGGAACGCCTTTCAGAGGAGAACGTCTACGCACCGAGGGAGGATCTGGTGATATACCGGGCCCTTACCTCCGTATACACGAACCTCCTGGATGGAAACATCCCAGACCTAACCGATAAGTACCTTACCACCCTGAACTACACCGTCGACTACAACAACTTCACTGTCCTTGCTTCTCGGGCCATCTCCGAGGAGAATGCCATCCTTCTCCGTCAGGCAGTGCTCTCCTCCATTTCCCGAAAGGAATAAAAGGAACCTTGAGATACTTATTCCGTGCGTTGGGGCCTCGTGGTGGTAGTGGTTCTACTACTCCTGGGCAGCGTTAACGCTGCCGGCGTCTACATCAGCGGCAGAAACCTCTACATCACGAGCGGAACAATATTCATAGACGGTGCTGAAGTTCTGACAGGTGTGAATGCCTTGTCTCCCCTCTCCGCCACCAAAACGGGCGGTATTGTCGACCTCTCCCTCTCCATCGGTCCCGGTTTGAGCGTCTCCAACGGCGCCCTCACCCTCACTTATCCAATCTATTCCTGTCCCGACAACAACGCCCTCAAGGACATCAACCTCCTCTCCGGGGCAAAGACCTGCGTCCCAGTAGATACCAACCCATCCGACGACATCACAGGTTCAGGCACCGCAGGCTATATACCCAAGTTCACGGGCTCAAATACGGTGGGGAACTCTAACCTTATCGACACAGGCACCTATGTAAGGTCGCTTCTTCCGTTCTCTG
>JALUER010000067.1 GCA_027043825.1 Microcaldota archaeon | reverse complement strand
GTCATCATAGTCCCCGTGAGGAAGACCAAGAGCTGGATATGGGAGGCCACGAACCTCAGGGCCATCATAGGGGTATCTCCTTCCCTCCGGTCGGAGATCGTGGCGGCCCCCGAGGACAACCCGGTGATAACCACCTCCATCTCCATAACGGGGTGGGCCCCCACGAAGGAGGAGGCCCTCCAGCGGGTTGAGGAACTGAAGATCATACTATCCTCTGGTGCCCTTCCGGCAGGGCTCTCCCTCGTGTCAGAGAAAACGATACCACCCACGTACGGCTTCCAGTCGTTCCTCGTCTTTATGGTCGCCCTCGTCATTGCAATGATAGCCGTGGCCCTCTTCATAGCTCTCAGATACAGGGAGAAAAGGGTCTCCATACCCATCATAAGCACCATCTTTTCAGAGATCATCGCCATATTTGGCTTCGCATCCCTCATAGGCTGGAGGCTTGACGTGGCGTCCCTGGTAGGTATAATCGCCTCGGTGGGTTCAGGGGTCGATGACCAGATAATAATAACCGACGAGATGTTACACGGAAAAAGGCGAGAAGAGGAGAAGGATGTTTCTCTCCTCCAGAAGATAAAGAGGGCCTTCTTCCTCGTTTTCGCGTCAGCGTCGGCCCTTGGCGCAGCAGTACTTCCGCTCTGGTTCTCCGGCATCCCCACCCTCATGGGCTTCGCCGTCACTACTCTCACGGGCATAGTGGTAGGGGTTTTCATCACAAGGCCCGCCTACGCCGAGATACTCAAGTACCTACTCACCGGGAAGAGGAAGGCATGAGCAGGAGTTTTATGAGACCTATCCTCGGGATCACGAAGATGGGCGTCCCTATGACCTGGTCTTGGGACACCAAAAAGGGATAGACACAGTATCCCAAGACGCAGTCCTGATCTGCCGTCGGGTTCGTCTCGTCGTTGTCTCCCTTAGTAATGAAGTAGTATCCATGGGGCGTCCGTATCTTCAGAATGACCCGGTGGATGATGTCCCTTCCCCGGAGGTCGTCCCTGTAGACGACGATGGTCCCCTTCTCCAGCGGGATGACATTTCCGTTCACCTCGAGGGCATAGAGTTTTATGCCATGACGGAGAAAGTGTATTCCAGCCTGTTCAGGGGTGACGTGGTCCGTGTAGGGGATGTCGAGGTATACCTCCGGGGCGTTCACCTCGTCGGGTGTTATTCCCCTCACGATGACGACGTCGCCGGGGTGGTAGACAGGGACCATGGAGGAGGATGCCACGATGACAGCGGGCCTGGGTGTATGGAGAAGGAAGCCCGCGGCATAGTAGATGAGGTAGGCCAGGAAGAGGGTGTATACGAGCTCGGCTACCGTCTTCAGGACCCCTTCTGTTCCGACATACTTCTCCCAGAGCACGTCGAAGTAGTAGTAGGGGTCCAGGTAGCGGAGCTTCTCTAAACCCACCTGCCCACCTCCCTTCCTATGAGGTGCGAGATCCTTAGGGGCTCGGGTATCTTGGACGAGAGCTGGTACGCCTCTATGGCCCGTCTTGCCTCTCCCAGGGACACTCCAACCGACGCCACATAGAGGGTCCCCCTCCTCGTCTCGAGGGGCTCCAGTGGTGGGTTCTCCCTATACCTCTTCACGGCTTCCTCCCCGCCGTACCTGAGGAGGGAGGACACAACCTTCTCCTCGTCGGGAACGTCCCCCGAGACTGCGATCACAGGAGCGCGGAGCTCCTTGTGGAGAGAGTAGAGGTCCACCACGTTGCTCCCACCGAAGATGGTCCCGTCCGTGAAGAGGACGCCTAACTGCTCCTGGTAGACGCCCAGGAGCTCCAGTACCCTCTCCGTGGCGTCAGTACCGTCCACCTCTACCCAGTTAAACCTAAAGGCTTCCACCACTCCGCTCTTCATAATGGTGGCCACAAGGGGGGCTACTCTGTCCTTCCCCCTCTCGAAGAACCCATCATCGACGCCGGCGGCCCGCCCTACCTTCACGAAAGGGAAGAAAGTAGGACGTCCTTAAGTTCCTTTACGTCTGACAGGGCCTTCTTGGCCGCCTCCTTCAGGACCTCCTTCGGCTTTCCTTCCTTTACCCGGAAGAAGAGGTGGACCTTCTCCTCAAGGGGGTGGTCGTGCCTAAAGGAGGCCACCTCCACCCTGTCGTCGGCGTTCAGGTACTTGGCGAGCAGGGATGCAAGTGTAAGGTCGTCCAGCACGATCTCCATGTACCGATCGTCCTCCTTCAAGACCTCGACCTTCATCGTATCACCTCGGAAGCCTTGGATCACCATAATCGAAGGCTATCTTTCTTTTAAACGTTCTTTTACACCTGGGGCAGTAAAGCATGGCCCCTCTTCGGACGAGGGGCGTCCTGTCATGGGGACAGTAGGCCTTTATGACGCCGTACTCCTTGCCCACCGTACTGAGCTGGGGGTAGAACCGCTTCACCACCCGCTTGATCCTGGCCCTCACCCAGTCGCCCACGCCAAACTCTCCCCAGATGTCCTCCACGAACTCCCGCCGGATGTCAGAGATGTGTATAGCACCTATCATACCAGGTGGGACGAGGCGAAAGCGCCGGGTCTTGTAGGGGAAGAGCTGAACCAGTACGATCTGGGAAAGGATCTGGAAGACCCTACCATAGACGACTGAACCCACAACGTTTATGCCGGGGGCCCTGCCGGGGAAGGACACGCTCACCGTCCGCTCGGCTGAATTAAAGCGGGGCGTTCCACTAATCTTTGACCTTACTGAGCCCTCCTCGTCAACATAGGCCCCCCTACCAGGGAGGTACTCCTCTGCCTCACATATCTTATCCCCTGGGAGCACGAAGTCCACCATTTTAGCCCACCTTCTTCTGGACGAGCTCAGAGAGCACGTCGTAGGACGTGGTGACCTTTTCTTGAACGGTCGGAGCTGCCTTGGCCTCCTCTACTTTCTTCTTCACTTCGGGGTGTATCTCCTCGCCCAGGTATTCAAGGATCTCCTCTATTTCCTCGTAGATGTGCTCGACGAGCCGTTGAACGATGGTGCTCTTGGCCTCCTCCTCTCCTATAATTTCCCTGAGAAGGCTAACCAGCTGGAACAGTCCCTCCAGCCTTCCCTTGACGTAGTCCTCACTCTTCATGATGAAAGTTAAACCCTATTCTTATTTTAAACCTGACAACCCCCAAAAGTTACGTGATCGAGTACCTCTTGCAGGACCGATCCAAGCTCTACTCTCCCCTCATCTTCTTCATGGCAGGCATCGTCTACACATTTATATCCGCCATCTTGGCCATCGTCCTTTTCCCATCTTCTGCCAGCACAGCCCACGTTCTCTTGACTACCGTCGCGGCGGCACCCATAATCTTCAGGGCGGTGACCGTGGGTGCCCACATACTGGACCGATTCCCGGAAGAGGTCGTGACAGTTCAGTCCTGGTTCTGGTTCGTGTACTTCGCCTACCTCCTTGGGGCCATCCTTGGCTTTCAGCTTTCATACTTTGTCACGCCCGAGCCGCTAAGGAGTGTTATACTCCAGGATCAGATGAGGGAACTTCACCTCATTGAGGGGGTAAGGGCGGAGATCACAGGCATGGCAGCATCTCCTGCCCCCTTCTGGAAGATCCTGACAAACAACCTGCGGGTCTACCTGCTGTCCATACTCCTCTCCTTTGTCTACGGAACCGGGGGCGTCCTGCTACTGAACTGGAACTCCTCTGTAATAGCAGCCTTGTTTACAAGGGAGTTCCTGTCCAAGGATCCCCTCCACGCCTTAATGTCTGTACTTGGTATCCTCCCCCACGGCATACTGGAGTTCCTGGGCTACTTCATGGGCGGGATAACGGGCATATTCATCGGCGTGGCTATAGTCCAGGAGGGCTGGAACAAGCGCCTTTTGAGGGACGTCGTGCTTTTCTTCTTCCTGGGGGTTGCATTTATCGTGATAGGGGCGGCCATAGAGAGCGGCCTTCTCTAACCCAGTAGTTTCTCTATGACATCCTTGTACTTCTTCAGGTCAGACTCCACCTTTTCGGGGGGAACCACTCCGCCTATACGGGCGGAGATCGCCTTGGCAAGGGTGGAGAAGTCGAGGGGATAGATAATCTTGGTGGCCCTGCCTCCCGCCAATTCCTTGAGGGTTTCAAGGTAGAAGTAGAGGAGAACCCGGTCGTTCATGTCCTTCACGGCCTCCTTTATGGCCTCCAGCTCTATCTTCTTAGCCATGGCCCTCTCCGTCCTTGCCCTCTTCTCCTTTTCCGCCACCATCATGTCGTGCATCGCCTTTCTCACCCTTTCGGGGATGTCTATATCCTTTATCTGAACGGAAACGACCTCTACACCCCACTCTTTGGCCATCTTTTGGAGTTCCTCGTGTATCTTCTTGTTCAAATCCTCTATACTCCCAATAACGTCTTCCAGGGTCATACCACCGATGAGGTCCCTGATGGAGGACTTCACAAAAAGGGTAGAAGCTTCCTTGTAGTCATCAACCGTAAGGACCGCCTTGGCAGGGTCCACCACCTTGAGGTAGATGACCGCGTCTATCATGAGGACGATGTTGTCCTTCGTCACCACTTCCTGCTTGGGGATGTCTATGGTCTGGACCCGGAGGTCCACGATCCTGTACTCCTCGAAGGGAGGGAATATGAGCACCCACCCAGGGCCTCTCACACCCACGAACCTGCCGAACCTAAAAATAACGGCCCGCTCATACTCCTTCAGCCTGAGAAGGATGTCGGCTTTCCAGACGGCATAGGCAAGGGCCGCCACGAGCAGGGATGCTACCGCCAGGGCAAGGTTATTGCTAACTACGGCATAGGCCAGCCCTCCCAGAAAGAGCAGGAGAAGTAGGAGCACAAGTCCGAAGATTATTACGTCCTTGTCCACGGCCACTCTATATTAAGGGTTTGACCCATTTATTAACGTGGCCCTCCTGGTTCTGGTTGTCGACAGGGATGACGACCTGGGAACGAAGGCAGGCATAAGATCGCCTATTATAGGAAGGGAGGAGGCCATACGGGCTGCCGAGGCGCTGCTGATATCCGACCCGGAAGACTCTGACGGAAACACCATATTCGCCGCCGTAAAGATACTGGACGAGCTCCGCTCCATGGGAGAGGACGCGGAGATAGCCGTGGTAACCGGGGATGCCCGGGTTGGTATAGTAGCAGACAGGAAGATCAGGGAAGCCCTTGACAAGATATTCGGCGAGCGCAGGTATGACGGAATCGTCTTTGTGTCGGACGGTGCAGAGGATGATCAAATCATCCCCATTATCTCTTCCTATGCCCCGATTGTCTCGAAGAAGACCGTCATCGTCAAGCAGGCCCCGCACCTCGAGACTACCTTCTACGTGCTGAAGACGGCCCTGGAGGACCCAACATTTGCCCGCTTCTTCCTGGGCATACCCGGCCTCCTCATACTCCTCTGGGTCATATTCCAGGAGAACGCCGTGAAGATCATCCTCAGCCTACTCGGGCTCTACCTCGTTGTAAAGGGCTTTGGACTGGAGGAGCCCATACTAAACACCTTGAGGAGCTACTTGAGGACGGATCCGAGGAGCCCTGCCTTTCCCTTCCAACTCCTCTCCTGGGCACTCCTCATAGGTGGGTCTTTCTTGGCCTTCCACACCTACGCCCACTTCCCGGTGGCCGATATGGCCCTGTACGAGTCCCTCAGGTTGGAAGGCATTGTACTGAGCACGTCTATTTTTATTTTCCTCCTGGGCAAGACCCTGGAAGCCCTGAGCAAGAGGGAGGCCTACAAGATTGGTGATTACATAATCTTTGGAAACACCGTCCTCGTTTTCCTCATAGTAGGTGATGCCCTTCTAAACTTTCTCGAAGGTACTGGGGACCTGTTTGCCACGGCTGTATCGGTGGTGACGGCCGTGGTTCTGTACTACATACTCACTGCAGTGGGCCTCTTCCTGAGAAGGGCCCCACTCTTTTCCAAGAGAGTGGTAGGAGCTGTGGTGGTGGACAGAACCGGACTTGTCATCGGAAGGGTAAGGGCGGTCAGGGAAGGTGAAATAATCGTGGAGAGAGGCAGGCAGAGACTCAGGTTCCCCCTTGACAGGGCAAAGATCAGTGAAAGGAGGATAGTGGTGGCATGATCCTCTTCAAGGGAAGGGAGAGGGACATCCTCATCTTCTACACCGTTGCCATAATTCTCTCCCTGCTCCTGGGCGTCTGGGCATACTCTTACCAGGTAAAGGCCGTCGAGGGCGGAGAAAGGGCGTCCACCGCCGGGTACTTCTTCCTCTGGCTCGTGGTCTTCACCCTGATCTTCCTCGCCCTAATAAAACTTTTCCCCGACTACGTGAGGCTCGTCTTCTTCGTCCTGGAGCTATTCTTCCTCTTCGTGACCACGAGCTTCACCTTTTCCTTAGCCAATAGTGCTGCTGCCCTCTCCTGGGCACTCCTCCTCGTCTCCCTCAGGGCACTCTTCTCTGAAAACCTCTTCCTAAGGAACCTCTCGGTGGCCATCATAGGAGGTGTGTCGGCGGGCCTCGTGGGGGCCTCCCTGGCCCTACCTGTGTCCCTACTCTTCTACATAATCCTCATCCTCTACGACTTCGTCTCCGTCTTCATAACAGGGCATATGGTGGAGCTGGCAAGGGGGATCGAGAAGGGGATAGGAAGGGGGGATTTCCTGGCCCTGGGAGGGGGCGATCTCGTCCTCCCGGCCATCTTTGCGGTGTCTGCCCTCCAAGTCGGACTGTTGGCTGGGATTGCATCGGCGATCGGGGCGGTGATGGGGGTGATCTTTGCCTTCTACTGCTTGAAGAAGTTCAGGCGGCCCCTTCCAGCCCTTCCATACATAGGGGCCGTCCAAATATCCCTCACGGCACTAACTCTGTTCCTATCCACTCTTCTCCCTTGAACAGTCTCCTCAGGTTTTCCACGTCCGGGCCCACCACGTATGTGTGGATACCAGACCTGCGGAGGATATTGAAGGCCGCCACATCGATGGGGAAGTGGGTACCGGGCTCCCTTTTATCGGAAGAGAAGACCAGCTCCGCCGCCTCCCGGTAGGTCATCTTCCTTATCAGCTTTGCGTCGGGGTGCCTCTCCGGGTCCTTGTCGTATATTCCACCTACCCTTGTAATGTTCACGAAGGAGGCCCCGTAGTGCTCCGCCGCCAGGGCGGCGGCAAAGTCTGTGGTGAGGCCAGGGTACGTGGTGCCCCCCGAGATGGGGATCTTCCCATTGATCTTGGGGATAAGGTAGAAGGTAGCGGGGTGATCCATCACCAGTCCGTCCAGGGCGGAGCGGACGATCCAGGCGTTGAGGAGAGTGGCCTGAATGCCTATGTTGTCCAGGACGTCCTTCTTTACACCAAGGGACGAGACTGCCCGGATCATCTCCCTTGCCAGGGGCCCTCCACCCACCACGATGTAGTAAATGTCGTCCCTGAACTCCTCCACGAAGGAACGAAAGGATCTTAGCCACTCCACATTAGGAGGAAAGCCCACCACCGAGCCACCCAGGGAAATGACCGCTTTCATGGTGTTAAAAAACCTTCCGAAGCTAAAAGGTTATCGCAATGACGACCGACATCCACCACCTGAAGAGGCTGGTCAGGGAGCTGGAGAAGATCCGGGGAACGGGCACCCAACTCATCTCACTCTACATTCCACCTGGCTATCCCCGGGGGGACCTATCATCCATGCTCACCGACGAGTACTCCAAGGCCGGGAACATAAAGAGCAAGCAGACCAGGAAGAACGTCCAGGCTGCCCTCCAGAAGATCATGGTCTACCTGAAGTCCATCGATTACAAGATTCCCGAAACGGGGCTCATCATCTTCTGCGGGAACGTTTCCCCTGACCCGGGAAAGAGCGACATACGGCTCTGGGCCGTCGTTCCTCCTCAGCCGTCCCCCAAGATCTATCGATGTGACTCGACCTTTTACCTGGACCCCCTGAAGGCTATGGTGAAGCCCAGCGACGTCTACGGCATCGTGGTGATGGACGGGAAGGAGGGAACGGTGGCCCTCGTGAAGGGGAACACCTACGAGGTCGTGGGGCGGGTGAGGAGCTTAGCCCCGGGGAAGCATCACAAGGGAGGGCAGTCGGCCCGGAGGTTCGAGAGGCTCATTGAGCAGGCGGAGCACGAGTACCACAAGAAGCTGGCGGAGGTCATAAAGAAGGCCTTCTGGGACATAAGGCACGACCTGAAGGGCATCATTTTCGGGGGGCCCGGCCCCCATAAGAACGAGTTTCTCAACGCGGACTACCTCCCCAACGAGCTGAAGCAAAAGATCCTCGGCGTTGTGGACACGGGCTACACGGACGAGTACGGGATAAGGGAGGCCATGGAGGCGGCCAAGGACATCCTCAAGGACGCGGAGATCATGTTACAGAAGAAGGAGGTGGAACGCTTCATAGGGGAGGCCGTGAAGGGAGGCCTCGTTTCCTTTGGGGTGAGGCAGGTCTACGAGGACCTGAAGCTGGGGAAGGTGGAGGAACTCCTCATATCCGAGGACCTGGAGGCCTGGAAGGGGACCTTCGTCTGCGATAATTGTGGGCACCGAATGGAGATCGTGGATACGTCCCGGGAGAAGATAGAGTCCATGGAGGTGAGGTGCCCACTCTGTGGGTCCCCCATGAGGTTGGAGAGCGTAGAGGACGCCGTGGAGGAGATCATACAACTGGCAGAGGACACGGGGGCAAAGATCATCTTCGTCTCCCCGGAGACAGAGGAGGGGCTGAAGCTGAAGAAGGGGTTCGGAGGGATTGGGGCATTCCTGAGGTACAGGTGAGAGGATGGAGGTAAAGCTGAAGGCCCGGGACGGGGCAGGCAGGTTGTTGGAAGTAAAGCTCAACAGCGGCAGGAAGATGATCACCCCAACCTTTTTCCCGGTCTACAACCCCAACATCCCCATCATAACCCCTGAGGAACTCCAAAGAGAGTTCCGGTGGAACGAAATAATCACCAACGCCTACATCATATGGAGGAACCCGAAGCTATCCCGGGAGGCAGAGAGGAAGGGAATCCACGGGCTCCTGAACTTCGACGGCGTTGTCATGATGGACTCGGGGGCCTACCAGGTCTGGCAGTACGGGAGGATAGAGGTCACCAACGAGGAGATCGTGGAGTTCCAGAACAGGATCCTCCCGGACATAGCCACCTTCCACGACGTGGTGATGCCCCACAACATCTCCTACGAGGAGGCGGCCGAGGGGGTGAAGAGGACTCTCCTCAACGCAGAGGTCTGTAGGGAGCTGGGGAGGGAGGAAGTAAGCTGGCTTGCCACCGTTCAAGGATCTGTACATGAGGACCTGGTAAGAAGCGCCGCCGAACGGCTAAGGGAGCTGGACTTTGACTACTACGCCCTGGGGAGTCTGAAGGTAGCGACAAACCAGTGGAAGTTTGCTCCCCAGGTGGACTACGTGGTGAACGCCCTGAAGATCCTCCCCAGGGACAGGCCCGTCCACTTCTGGGGCTTGGGCCACCCCGCCACCTTCTCCCTCTTCGTCCTGATGGGGCTGGATACCTTCGACTCGGCCTCCTATGCCCTCTATGCCAAGGACAATCGGCTCATGTTTCCCTGGGGCACGGAGCGGCTGGAGAACCTGACGGAGATCCCCTACTCTCCCTTCTTAGGAAACTACACGGTGAAGGAGCTGAGGGAGCTCCCGAAGGACGAGAGGGTAAAGCTCATAGCAAAGCACAACCTCTGGGTTACCCTTGAAGAGATAAGGGCCATCCGGGAGGCCCTGAGGGGCGAGTACCTCTTCGAATACGTCCAGGAGAGGGTAAGGTCCCATCCCGGCCTTTACGAAGCCTTCAAGTATCTGTTAGAAAAACACTGGAAGTTCCTGGAGGAGTTCACGCCCTTCTCAAAGAAGCACGGGCTGTTTGCGGTGGGAGAAGAATTCGCCCTCAGGCCGGAGGTTAGGAGGGCCAAAGAAAGGCTGAAGAACGTGAAGGGAGAGAGATACGTGGAGAAATGGCCCTTTGGAAAGGTTCCCATCGAGCTCTACTACACCTATCCCTTTGGACAGAGCCACGTCCCCTTCTTCGAGGAGGGAGAGGTAAAGGTCGACCCCAGGAAGCAGGTGAGGGCAATAGTGAGGTACCAGTGGGGTGTGGACATCGGGGAGGTAGATGTGGAGGTGAGGAGGGGGAGGGCCCGGAAGGTCTAC
>JALUER010000066.1 GCA_027043825.1 Microcaldota archaeon | reverse complement strand
GTCTTTTCCCGGTATAGAAAACTTGTGAAAAGGTGCAAAGATGCTGCAGTAAAACTCACGTGGAAGGAGATAGTCGATAAAATAGAAAACATTTATGTCGAATCGATCGAAGCGGACAAATAAACTTTGGATAGCTATCGTCTTTTCAAGATAAGAGTTGGAGCGTACGAAATAGATCGACGTATAGCGGCGAGAACCCGTTTCTTGCTCGGGTGTTCCAAGTAAATAGGATCTGCGGTAGCTCCATCGTAAAACCTCATTACCCTCCTATTGTAGAGGGCTGGGGATAAATCCATAAAGAGGGGTTCATAAACATCCAGTACCTTTCTCAGAAGGTCATAAGCCCTCTCTCTTCCCAACAGAGAGATGTGAAGTTCAAGGTAAAGGTACTTTGGCAGTACCTCTCCTTGGAGGAGAGCAGGTATAAGCTTCTCCTCGTATCCCTCCACATCCATCTTCAAGAGGCCCACGTCTTCGGTGAGTAGCTCCCTTAACGGCACAGCGGGGACCTTCACGGATCCGCCCTCTGTAACGCGACTCAAGTTCAGGGATCTGTCCACGTCCATGTAAACGAAGTCTCCTTCGTCCACCACGGCCTTCTGGATGACCATAGACTTATGGTAGAGGTCGTTCAGCTTCAGGTTGAGGACGAGGGTCTCTATAGCCCTACCCACGGGCTCCACACAGGTTATACTCTCAAAGTAGTCGCCAAAGAGAACGCTAAAATAGCCCAGGTTAGCCCCCACGTCAAGGAACCGCATCTTTCTAACAGTTTCGTCCTTCTTGAGAATCTCTCTCATTTTCCTGACCGCATACCCCTCCCTAAGATGACCATCGCCGGCGAGTATCTCCGTAGACAGCCCATAGTCACAGGGATCTATCAGGAATCGCTTGTCGAGTATCTTCACCAAGACCCTTGCCCTTCTCCTACACAGGGGCTCGAGAATCTTACGGGTCTTCCTTTCTATGATCTCTTTGCTGACCTTGTAGAGGAGAAGGTTGCCCCATCCGACCAAAGAGGGGATTCCTTCACGCAGGTACCGTAGCTTTCTAAGCATGCCCACCATAGCATCATCTTTCCATTTCCTTAAGAATCTAACCATCAGCATCTCCCCCTCAATACCCACCCGATTACACGCAGGCTTCTCTCCACCTTCTTCCAGCGGTTAGGTCGTTGGAGGAGGTGCCAGAGCCACTCCAGGCCGAGGGAGGAGATAACCTTTGGAGGTAGCTTCCGAACGCCGGCGATCATCTCGAAGGTTCCGCCCACGCCCATGGATAGGAGGTTCCGGCGTCCTCGAGGACGTTCCGGAGCCTGTAGATGAGTATCTCCTGCAGGGGTGGACCCAGGGCCACGAAGAAGAGGTGGGGAGAGGTTTTCCGGATAAGGGAGGTTGTTCTCTTGAGGAAATCATCGCTGAAGGGGTAGGTAACGACTCCAGGATTGTGGTACACTGCCTGGACGTTCGGATACAGTGCAGAGATCTTCTCCCTCATCTTGGAGAGGACATCGTCGGTGCTGCCGTAGAAGAGGACTGTAAGTCCCTCCTCGTTAGCCAGAGAAAGAAAATCGTGGATGATCCCCGATCCGGGGAGGTGCTCAACCGTCTTTCCTCGTAACCTACAGAGGAGCTGAACCCATCTCTCGTCGGCCACATTCAGACCACTCAAAAGGGCCTCCCGGAAGTCCTTCATCCTCTCCGCCCAGTATAGGAACTCCAGGTTCACGGTGTTCAGTTGAGTGTATTTCTCTGGAATCCGAAGTATTTCGCTACGTTTTTTCTCGGTTATTGGAATACCACAGAGCCCACAGCTCATGAAATCACCAGCAGAGTTATTCCTATAAGTGTCTGGAGGAAGAGGATGAAGAGAACGAGGGCTCTTTCGGAAAGGGGCCCTAGGAGGTTAAGGATTAGCTGGGGGAGGTTCCGGGGTACTTTATCCCGGGGAAGGAGCTTTCCATCCTTCGTTGGTTTTCCGAAGGTCTCGGTTTTGAAGCCCACGGGCATCCTCAGGAGAGCATCGATGAAGTAGAGGGTGAAGAGGGCGATACCGAAGGGGATGAGGTTAGAAACTACCACGAGGGCGGCATAGAGGGAGCCAACGGCGTAGGTGAAGGTATCCTCGGAGAAGACCCTTGCCGGGTACCAGTTGAAGAGGAGGAAGGCCAGGAGCGACGCGAGGACGGTGAAGGACAGGAGGGCAACGAGATGGTTACCGAGGAGGTAAGCCTTTATCCCCAGGAAGAGGAAGAGGAGGGATGTTAATCCTGCCTCGAGCCCGTTGAAGCCAGCCAGTATGTTCACCGCGTTAGCTGCCCCCATAACACCGATAGGAACCAGGAGGAAGGAAGTGAAGAGAGGATCTAACCCAAAAAGGGAGTAGCCGTGGAGGTAGAGGTAAACGGACAGCGGAAGAGCTGGGAGGAGGGAGAGGGGAACCCGGATGGAGCGGGGGAGCCCCTTCTTCCATCCAAGAACGTCGTCGATGAAGCCGAGAAACCCTGCAAGAAGAACGAGCAGGGCGAGGGAGAAGACAAGGGAAGGATCGAAGCCAAGGAGGGGGAGTAGGGATAAGACGACGGTAAGGGAGAAGACAACGGCCACACCGCCCGCCTCAGGAATCTCGGGATGGTCGTACTTGTTCATATCCTTCCCAATGAGGCCATGCTCCCCAGCAATGCGGATCCACTTTTGAAGGAAAGCGCAGGTAAGCAAGAATGAAAGAAAGCCCAGAAAGACGCCAAAGGAGTATTGCATCACTACTTTTTCTTTATGGTATACTTCTTAAACTACCACAGTGCCAAAAGGGTGGCCAGAAGGAACGAAAATATGGAAGCAACCGCAGCCCCATATCCCTTAAAAGAAGGAATGAGGAGGTAGTTCAGGAGGATGTTGACAGCGGTTCCCACCAGGGGGAAGAGGAACTGGATCCTTTCACCTTCCGTCACCACCACCGCCTGAACCGAGTAATAGTAGAGGCTCTTGAGGGGGATGAGAAAGGAGAGGAG
>JALUER010000065.1 GCA_027043825.1 Microcaldota archaeon | reverse complement strand
CCCTTCAGGGGGCTCAGGCTCCTGGGGTGGGTTCTCGGGAGTAGTGACCTCCGGTGGGGGAGAAGAGCCCCCCAGAAGGTCGTTTATCAGGGAAGGCTCCACATCCATCTCCAGGAGGGTCTTCCGGATCTCCTCGTCGCTCACGCCCTGGGAACGGAGGTCCCTCACCAGGGACTTCAGCTCGTCGATGTTCGGCACGTTATAAAATGTGCGGGGCTTATTTTAAGCAGATGCCGGCAGTGATGCTCCCCCATGGGCCATGGAATTCACTACTCTACGGTAAATACGAGGGCAAGGACGTCAGCATATACCAGAACCCCAACAGGGACATCCTCTACGTGGTGGTGGACAAGGGCAAGGACGGAAAGCCCAAAGGCCTCGTGGTGACGGTGTACAGGGGGTTTTACCTTGAGAGGGGGAGCATAAAGGAGTTGGTGGGGCACCTGAGCGGTTTTCCCGTGGGGATGGCAAAGAAGTGGAAGGGGGAAACCTTTTCCTTCCTGCTCCTCCCTGCAGGTATAAAGTACATTGGTCTCGACCCAAAGGAGCTCAGGGACACCGTGAACGAGATGGTCTCCACGCTGAACAGGATGGAGAAGAACGTCCTCGTGCTGGCCAATACCCTTGGCTTCATCCTGAAGCCCCTGTCCCTTGTTCCAAGGAACGTGGCGGCGCTGTTGTTCATTGAGCCGGTGTTTATAGCTGGACTAGCCCCTGTGGCAGGCTCCGGGACATCGGCGGAAGCGGTGAAGGAGGGATTAGTCGTTCTCGGTAGGGACACCAAGGGAGGAATAGCCAGGGACTCACTGGTGAACTTCAGGAGGACCCTCATCTATGGGGACCCGGTGGGGAGGAAGAGGACGTTCGCAGTCATCATGGAGGAGTTCTTGAGGAACGGGGTGAACATCCTCCTCGTCACCAGCGATGCGTCGAGGTACAGGGGCATAACGTCGGCGGGGGCAGGTGGAGAAGAGCTCTCTTCCCTGGAGCTAAAGCCCATCGGTTTCTCCATGGAGGAGTTGCAGCCCTCCATAGACCTCGCCACCGTCCCGCCAGACGCGCTCATCGAGATCACGGGGGTAAAAAAGGACACCGAGACGGCTAAAAAACTAAGGAGCGTCCTCGTGGAGCACGGAGTGGAGGCTACCAGGCCTGCAGACCTCCTGGAGAAGGTCGAAGGGAACGACATGATCTCCCTCCGCGTGGGGAGGATCCTACAGGCCCTGGACCTGGTGGAGGGAGACCGCTTCCAACGACTCACCTATAACACCTTTCTCTCCCTCTCAACAACGGGTCTGGGAGGCGTCTTTGTTCTGGAGGTGAAGGACCCCTGGTCCCACCTCTCCCTCGTCTCCTACGTATCGGGGATAGGGAAGGCCCTGGAGAGGAGGGGCAAGACAGAGAACGTGAGAATCGCCCTCTTCGTGGAAGACGCCGAGAGGGTCTTCACCAGGGAAGAAAACCCGGTGACCACGTCCCTACTAAAGCTCGTCGAACACTACAGGGACTACGGGCTGGGCTGGGTTCTGGAGGTAGAAAAGGACGTGAAGCTAAACGACATGATCCTGGCGCTCACCGAGACAAGGATAGGGGCCATATCAGAGAAGGATGTGGGTGTTCGAACCCTTACAAGGAGCCCCTACAGGCTTTACCTCCGCCCGTTCCTCTCTTCTATCGAATTATCCCCAGCTCCCGCAGCTTCTTCTCCACCAGCTCCCCAACCTGGTCGTAGGTGACGAACTCCAGGGGGTTTATGGTCTCCACGATGTACTTGAGCTCCGAGACGTCCTCGGAGGTGAGGGTGGTCTTGAGCTGGGACTTAAGGTAGGTGACGTCCTCCAGTAGCTGGTCTACGGCCCTCTGGAGCTTGTCTATGCGGTCGGAGAGCTCCTTTAACTTGGACTCGTCGACGCCTTCCCCCTTCTGGGAGGAGAGAGCATTTACCTTCCGGTTGAGGTTGATTATGCTCCGGGCCAGTATCTTCTCGTTCCGCTTTATGACCTTTATCTGTTGGTTGAGCATGCGGACGCTGGCATCCAGGGCCTTCACGCTCTGGGCCAGCTTGCGAAGGAGGAGGGCATTCCGGTCTGCCACGTGGTAAATTTGAGAAGTTGTGGTTTTAACGGGGTTGGGGCCATTTTACCACGTGGAGGAGGTTATCGGTAGAGTCGTCTACGTGGACCACGATCCCTCCGAGAAGGAGCGAATGGTGGTAAGGCTCTTCGTCAGCGATGGGAGGGGTTGGACGCTCATCAGGGACGTTTTCCATCCCTACGTCCTCGTTCTCTCGGAAGACGCACCAGAGCTGGAGGGAGAGGTTGAAAGGGAGGTCGTGAAGCTGAAACTGGGGCTGGAAGAGAAGGTGTTCACGCGGGTGCGTTTGAAGCATCCCAAGTACCTACAGAAGGCCAAGGAGAAGATGGACAAGCTGGACATCCCCATATTCGAGCACGACCTGGGGGCAGAGCTCCAGTACTTCATAGAGAAGGGAATGACCCCCACGGGAACGTACCGCTTCACCCTGAAGAACGGATGGTTAAAGTCCTTCGAGGAAGTGGACGAGAACGTCTCCCTGAGGAGGGCCGCTATCGATATAGAGGTCTACGCCCCCAACCGGAGCCCCCTCCCCGAGAAGGACCCGGTTATAATGGTGTCCTACGTGGACTCTGACGGTTTTCAGGTCGTCCTCACCACCAAGAAGATCGATCAGCCCTACGTGAGGACGGTAGAATCCGAGACCAAGCTCATCCAGGAGCTCACGAGGATCATAAGGGAGAGGGACCCCGACGTCATCTACACCTACAACGGTGACGACTTCGACCTCCCCTACCTCAAGGCCAGGGCCTCGGTGCTGGGGCTGAAGCTCCCCTGGGGTAGGGACGGAACGGAAGTACAGGTGAGGAGGACCGCCATAGGAGGGGCCGTTTCCATCCGGGGGAGGGCCCACGTGGACGTGTTCAGGATCGTGGACTATATGGCGTCCATAGGCGCCATAAACACCTACAAGCTCGACCTGGAAAGTGTGTACAGGGCCTTGAAGGGGAAAGAAAAGGTGAAGATCGACCACCTGAAGATCTCCGACGTCTGGAAGAACGGGGACCTCTCCCTCCTCGCCGAGTACAACCTACAGGACGCCATTGCCTGCTTCGAGATAGGGGAGGAGTTCCTGGACCTTTACGTGGAGATAGGCCGCTACACCCTCTCGGAGCTCTACGAGGCCGTCCGGATGAGTGCCTCCCAAATCGTGGAGAACAAGCTCATAAAGGAGGCCAAGAGGAGGGGGAAGGTTGTTCCCCGGAGGCCCAAGGAGAGGGAGGTCCTGAAGCGGTTGAGGGAAACGTACACAGGCGGTTATGTACACGAGCCGTCCCCGGGCCTCTACGAGAACATCGCCGTCCTGGACTTCCGCTCCCTCTACCCCTCCATCATCATCACTCACAACGTGGACCCGGAGCTGGTGAACAGGGAGATCTGTCCCCCGGAGAAACGGTACGTATCACCCGCGGGCCACTTCTTCTGTAAAGAGCCCAAGGGTCTCCTCCCATCCATGCTGGAGGACGTCCTCACCGAACGGTTTGCCCTCAAGAAGAGGCTTAAATCTATGGAGAGGGGGACGCCAGAGTACAAGCTCATCTATGCCCGTCAGCAGGCGCTGAAGATCATAGCAAACGCCTCGTATGGATATCTCGGCTTCGCCAGGGCACGCTGGTACTGCAAGGAGTGCGCCGAGGCCATCACGTCCTGGGCAAGGAGCTACATAAAGTGGGTGATGGAGGAGGCCGAAAAGTGGGGCTTCAGGGTCATATACGGGGACACGGACTCGGTCTTTCTCCAGTACAGGGAAAGGGAGGAGGTCTTGAAGTTCCTGGAGTACATAAACAACGAATTGCCAGGGATGATGGAGCTGGAGCTGGACGGTTTCTACGTGAGGGGCATCTTCATCAAGAAGAGGAAGGGGGAACGGGCGGCAAAGAAGAAGTACGCCCTCATGGACGAGAAGGGGAACCTGAAGGTCACCGGTATGGAGTACGTGAGGAGGGACTGGAGCGAAATAGCTCGGGAGACCCAGTTGGAGGTGCTGAGGAGAGTGCTCGCCAAGGGGGACGTGGAAGGGGCCCTGGAATACGTCAGAAAGGTCATAGAAGACCTCCGGGAGGGGAAGGTCCCCCTGGAGAAGCTGGTCATCTACACCGAGATCCAGAAGGAGCTCCACGAGTACGAGCAGATGGGTCCCCACGTGGTGGCAGCCTTGAAGCTGAAACGAGCGGGATACCACGTCAAGCCAGGCACCATTGTGGGCTATATTATCCGGAAGGGTACCGGGAGCGTGTCGGAGAGGGCGGAGCCGGTGGAGCTCTTCAAGGGAGAATATGACGAGGAGTACTACGTCGAGAGACAGGTCCTCCCGGCAGTGCTCCCCATATTCGAGTCCCTGGGCTATAGAGAAACCGATCTGCTCAAGCCAAGGGGCCAGAAAACCCTCTTCGATTTTTCGTAGCCTTATTAAAGCTAAACGGTACAAAGAGTAACACATGGCAAGGCTGGCAATATTGTTACTGGCGGTGCTGCTCCTCGCGACGGCGGTCCACGCCGCGGTGGCAGTGACCGAGACGACCGCGGCGATCCCCATCGGGGAAGCAAGCGGGCAGGCTGTCGTCAAGGGGAACCTGAAAATAGACGAGATCCCCCACAACGTGAGGGTGCTCTCCGCCGAGAGGACCGAAGGACACGTCAAGCTCAGGCTTTCCGTGGAGCTACCAAACCCCTGCTATTCCATAAGGACCAGGTACAGGGCGGTACAGGAGGACGAGGGGTACGAGGTCAAGTTCTACCTCAACCTCGTCGAAAGTAACGCCATATGTCCACAGGTCGTCCAGTACATCGACCTCAATGCCGACCTGAACGTGCCTGGTGACGCACCGGTGAAGCTCTACATCGAATCAGAAAGGGAGCTTTACGGAGATGAAGAAGAGTACGGCTATGAAAGTGACGAGTACGTGGAGATCTACAGCCCCATCCCCTACGAGAAGAGACTGGAGAACAATACACTTACCCTGACCTTCAAGGGGTGTTACGACTACTCTGTGGAGCCCCTGAGGTGCCCCAACTGTTACGTGGTATACCTGGAGCAGAACGGTGACTGCAGCTCTACCACGGTCACCCTTAAC
This sequence comes from Microcaldota archaeon, assembly GCA_027043825.1. Lineage (GTDB taxonomy): Archaea > Iainarchaeota > Iainarchaeia > JAADDC01 > JAADDC01 > WANZ01. The sequence goes on along the minus strand of JALUER010000065.1, from coordinate 5,319 downwards.
CTCAGCCCTGGCATAAAGGGTGAAGTGAAGGTGTTGCTCCGCAACGAGTACCAGCACAGGTACCAGTATGAGTACCAGTACGAGTACTGCGAGAAGATCGGCGAAGTGGCCAGGGAGTACAACGCGGTGCTTGGCAAGATGGTGGCAGACGCCTGCACCCAGGGCGATATAAACAGGGCCTGTGAAATACTAGAAGAGCACAACGTGCCTGGTGCTGCGGTGGTTTGTGCCGTGAAGGAAGGGAACGTGCCGGTAATGACAGGGATATCAGGGCTCATCGAGGAAGTAAAGAAGTACGCGCCGGACGTGGCAAGGGAGCTCGAAGTCATGTACAGGGAGGGCCGGTTTTGGGACATGAGGGAAAAGGTATGTGAAGTTCTTGAAGAGAAGAACGAAGCCCTCTACAAGAAGGTCTGTGAAGGCGAGGCGAACGAGTGGATGCGCAAAGAAATGGAAGAACAGGTAAGAGAGAGGATAAGGAAGATCGGGGAGACCAACAACACGGAAGAGCTGAGAAGGGAGATCCAGAGACTAAGACAGGAAATAGAAAGGTACAGGAAGGAGATAAAGGAACTGAGGCTAAAGATAGAGGAGCTCAGGCGGAAGATCCTCGTGACGCCGAGGGGCATCATCGACGTGGAAACCAACCAGGAGATCAACGTTCCCAGGGTTGCCATCGAAGTGAAGGTAAAGGACAAGCCAGTAGTAGTGAAGAAGGAAGAGAATACCGTGGCCATAGAGGTCAACGGACCCGTCAGGGTAATGGCCAAGGTCAAGGCCCCCGTTGAGGTGGAAGAAAACGCTATACTCGTGAACGGAAAGCCCGTGAAGGTGCTACCGGACGAAGTGATCCAGAAGATACAGGAAAGACTCAGGGCCCAGGGAGTAGAGGACGTGGAGCTGGAGGAAGAGGACGACAAGCCGGTCTACAGAGTACGGGTAAGGACAGAAGGAAGGTTACTCTTCCTGATACCGGTAGAAGTACCAGCGGAGGTCTACGTGGACGCTGAGACAGGGTCCGAGGTAAAGGTTCAGAAGCCCTGGTGGGCATTCTTGGTATTTGGTTGATTTCCTCCCTCTTCTTTCTTTTCAAAGACGCCGTGGATCTTATGGCCGCAGTAGGGACAGCGGTTCCCCTCTAATTTGTTCTCCACCACGTAGCCGTGCCGGAGGATGACGGGGTTGCCGCAGTTGGGGCAGTAGGTGGTCTCGTAGCGGGGGTCCGAGAGGTTCCCCACGTAGACGTAGTTCAGTTCCTCCTGGGCAAGGCGATAGAACTTTATCAGGGTCTCCACCGGAGTTGGGGGGACGTCCTTCATCTTATAGTGGGGGAAGAAGCGGGAGATGTGTAGGGGGACGTCCCTTGAAACTTCCGCCAGGAAGGAGACGTTCTGACGGAAGAGCTCCTCGTCGTCGTTGTAGCCCGGGATGATGAGCATTGTAACCTCCAGGTGTATGCCCTTCTGGAAGGCCTTCTTTATGTTTCTCTTTACTACGTCCACGTGGGCACCGACGACCACCTCCCGGTAGAACTTCTCGTCCCCCTTTAAGTCGATGTTCATGGCGTCCACGAAGGTGGCGGCGTCGTCCAGGACTTCCTCCGTGAAGTAGCCGTTGGTGACGAAGACGTTGACGAGGCCGTGCTCCTTGGCCAGGAGACCGATGCCCCGGGCGTACTCGTAGTAGACGGTGGGCTCGGTGTAGGTGTGGGCTACCCCGATGGAGTTGTGCTTCAGAGCCAACTCCACCATCTCCTCAGGGGAGACATAGGGGGTGGGGTAGTCCTCTGGAGAGGCCTGGGATATGTCCCAGTTCTGGCAGTACTTACAGAAGAAGTTGCAGCCCACCGTGGTGTAGGAGAGGATGTCCGTGCCGGGGTAGAAGTGGAAGAGGGGCTTCTTCTCGATGGGGTCAAGGTTTATGGAAACCGGGTGACCATAGGTGAGGAGGTAGAGCTTGCCATCCCGGTTCTCCCGGATCCTGCAGGCACCCCGCCGGCCGGGTAGGATGACGCACCTCCTCTCACAGAGGTTACAGCGGACTTTCTTTCCCTCCAACTGCTCGTAGAAGAGGGCCTCCTTCACGTTTATATCTTGTCAAGCCATCTCCTTAAATCCTTCGGGGAGCGGACAATGATGGCGTAGCGTTCCGCCAGCCAGAAGGGCTCGTTGCCCGGGTTCCCTACAACGATGTCGATACAGCCCCTTCTCCGGAGCCCAAGGAGGACCTTTTCCTTCGTTTCCCTGTCCAGCACTCGACCTGGAACGGATCCTATGGCCTCGTCGATGCCTAAACGTTTCTTCATCACGTCGGCAATCTCCTGGGGGGCTGCCGTGAGAAGGACAGTGGTGTAGCCCTTCTCCCTCAGTTTTCTTACAAAGGTCTGGCTAATGGGGGGTATGGGGTAGACTTGGGCGATCTCCTTCACCTTCTCTAAGAAAGCCTCTCTGTCTACCCGGGGGTCGTTGAGGACAGAGAGGTAGAGGGAGAAGGTCCTGTGGAGGAGGTAGCGGTAGATGCGGTAAAAGCGCTTTAACTTCGTGAGGACAGGGAGGTGGAGGTAGCGCAGAGCCTTTATATAGTAACGGCGTGGTAGAATGTGGCCGTTTCCTGGCTTGAGGAGTTCCTTTATTACCCTGGACGCCACGGTGCCCTCCACAAGGGTCTCGTCCAGGTCAAGGACCGCGTACCTCTTAGAACAGGGTTTGCTGGCCAAGTTCCAACCTCCCCAGCCTCAGCTCCCTAAGCTTGTCCAGAACCTTTTTAATGTATGACCTGACCTCCCTCTCGTCGAAGCCTTTCTCTCTTAACCTATCCATCACGAGGCGCTCCACCTTCCAGTAGCGCTTATACCTCTCGTTGAGTTCCTTCCAAGGTATTCCTTTCAGGGCCTCAGAAAGTTCCTTCCAGAGGGGGAGGTATCCCTTCAGCATGAGGAGGGCGATGATGGGGTAGCCGTAGTAGCCCCGAAAGACGCTCCCGTTGTCCGTGGAACCGACGGCCCATCCCTCCTCGTCGAACCGCACGCTGTACTCCCGGGTACCGTCAGAGGAGGTTACCCTGGCTCCCTCGGGAGTGAGTTGAACCCTCCCGTCGGCTATGGCCCCGAGGGCCTCAAGCACCTTTATCTCCGGGGGCATTCTCCAATCTCCCACCGACGAAGACCGTGACCGTCCCGTCACCGTTGTTCACCACCCTGAAGCTCAGATAGGTCGGCTCTTTGACAACGACCATATCCTTCTTCACGGACACGAGGCCCTCCATACAGGGACCGCAGGGGACGTCTTCCTGAAAACGGACCTCAGGCACCATCGTTCTACCAAAGTTTCTCCTGTAGTCCCTGACAAAGTCCTCTATGGCCTGTGCAGTTATGTTCTTCTCTACGTAGTATTCCCCGAGGTCGATGCTCATATTAAAGGTACCTGGCATCTTTCCTATGGCCCTCCCGATTCGATCCACGGGGTCCACAGGGAAGATTACCAACTGGAAGAAGACCACGGCGATGAAGCCCATTACGAAGACGTGCTTGAGACCGGCCGTCAGGCTGCCCTCCCCTACGATACCTGCCAGGAGACCACTAACAATGGCCTGAATGATGAGGAGGTGGAGGAAGAGGATCTTGAAGGGCATCTCCTGGACGGAGACCGTGGAGGGGCCTCCGCCGGTGGTCGGGAGCCCGCCGGCGGTGAAGTTAAGGTTGAAGGTGGGGAGAACTGGAATCTCAGGCAGGAGGACGTTCAGGAGTATGTGGGCGAGGCCCAAGGAGAGGAGGAAGACCACGTATATGGTGCCCACGAAGGGGGAGAACCTCGCCTTCCTTTCCTCCCGAAGCTCGTGGGTCGTCCTGATGTCGGCTGCCACCGTGTCGAGTATGTCGGCGATCTTCCCGCCTGATGAGAAGGCCTCCAGGATGATGAGGACAGCAGAGGCGATGAGGCGGGACTTCGTCTCCTTGGCAAACTTTTGGAAGGCCTCTTCAAAGGACACACCCCACGACAGGCGGACGGCCAACCTCTTGACATCCTCTGTCAGCGGGCCGTAGTGATGTTCCGAGACGTTGTAGACCGCCTGGACGAGAGAGAGGCCCGACCTCTGCACGTCTGCCAGGTCCTTCAAGAACTGGGGGAAGTACCGTTCTTTCTCCCTTATCTTCGTGTACTCACGGTAAACGTAGAGGAAGGGGACCAGAGATAGGATGAGGAACTCCAAGAGGACGAGGGACGGGTAATAGGGGGTATCGGCGAGGGGCGACACCACGAACCTGTGGAGGAGGGCCACGACCCCAAGGGCTACCACCAGGTAGATGAGGATTTCAGGTATTTCCCTGACCCGGCCCCCGATCTTTACCTTCATCCTATCTCCCTCGGTCTGACCCTCTCAGCAAAGAGGAGGAAGATAAGGCCCAGCAGGGGCATTATGAGGTAGACGAGGATTCCGAATAGGGTGACGGGCGACAGTCCCAGGACGGTGCCCCCGCTAAACATGGAGGCGAGGAGGAGCATGATGGAACCGAGGAGGGGTCCCAGGACGAATATGATGAGGTATACCTCTGTGAGGAGGTTGGTAGTCTCTACTGCTTCCTTCTCTTTCCTTTCGAGGAGACTTCTGAGCTCCCTGGACTTCATATACAGGTAGTCCCTCAGGGAACCGCCCGTCCGGAGGGTAGAGGAGATGCCCCAGAGGACTTCGGCCCAGGCCCGGGAGGGGGAGTTCTTGGCGGCCTCCGAGAGGGCGGAGAAGATGTCCTTGCCCAACACCACCACGTCCCGGTATATGATGGAGCACTCCCGGGAGACCTCGCCATACTCCTTGATCTTCCCCATGATCCGAAACACTTCATGGGGTGGGATGCTCGTGCCAGCGAGGGTGCTCATGTGCATGACGGCGTAGGGGAGAACTGCATCGATGGAAGAGGCCCTGTTGATGGCGGCCACCGCCGGGTAGTTCAGCATGTAGAAGTAAGTAACCAGGGCACCAAGGGCGCCGCTCGTCAAGGCAAGGACGAGGCGGATGGAAAGGGGGAAGCCTCCCGCCACCAAGAAGGCCCCCACAGAGAAGACGAAGAAGGCAAAGATGGAGAGCAAGACGGTGAGCGAAATGTATTCGTCGAGAGAGTAGGGCAAGCGTGCCTTCCGGAGCTGTTCCTGTATGTGCAGGAAACGCTTCCTGTGGTAGTAGACGCGGCGGCCAAAGATCCGATAAGCCACCTTAGCCAGAGGTTTTAGCATATCCTATCTCCTCCAACAGCTTTTCGGGCTCCCGATAGTAGCGGGCTATGTACTTCTGGACGTCCCGGTAGTACCGGATGTTGTTCTCTGT
>JALUER010000064.1 GCA_027043825.1 Microcaldota archaeon | reverse complement strand
ATCCAAGCCCTCCCCGAAACGGGGCGAATGAACCGGACCTGTGGCCCTCCGCGAGGGTAGGGTTACCCCTCGACTCCGAAAGGCCCGCGTTGCAGCGGAACTGCCGGGAGGTTAGCGGGGTATTTCCTCCCCTCCCAGATCCTCCCTGACAGCCTTGGGCCTCGCGGTTACCTTCCGGAGCCACCCTTAATGGGCCACCCGGTTTGCCCCGCCACCCCTCTAAGGTTTAAATCATATTTAAATCTTTCGATTCGTTTTTCGAACCAGAGAGTTAAAAAGTTACAACTGACTTCTATCCGCATAGTTGACGGTGTACTTCTCCGGTCTCAGCGCCTCGAGGATGACTCTCCACGCTTTCCAGGGATCCGTATGTTCTCCACAGGTGTAGATATCTACAGTGGCATACTTGTACTCCTTCCAGGTGTGGACCGCCAAGTGGCTCTCGTCTACCAGGACGATGACGGAGACCCCTCCCTTCTCCCCGGGGATGGTCCAGGAGCGGGACTCAATGATGGTGGCCCCGGCCGCCTCTGCGGCCCTCCTAACGATCTCTTCCAGCCACTCGGCGTCCTCGTAGGCGCGCCTTTCCTTTAACCCGTAAAGACTTCCAAATACGTGTTTCCCGACGATACCAACCACGGAAATAATACTGTGTGGAAGCTGTAAAAAGTTATGGGCCGATAATCTTTCCGTGGACACGGCCAACGCTCTCCCCATCCTCTGGATCGAGAAGCTCGTCGACGTCCTCGCTTCCTGGAAGAGGAGTGGAGCCCTTCGGGACAAGGAGGGCCTCGTGGACAGGCTGAAGTCCCTCGTGAACCAGATGAAGTACTCCTACTTGGAGCCGGACGAGATCGCCCAACGCTTCGTGGGATCCATGAAGGAGCTCCTTGAGAAACTCGTCTCCATCCCCCTCACCGAGAAGCAACGGTACTTCGTTTCTTACGTGCTGGAAGAGGTGGGAGACCTTCCCAGGAAGCTCCGCCTGAACCCCTCCGAGCCCTTCCAGGTCTTCCGCTACCGCTTCGTGACCGTGGTTTCCGTTACCAAACACCCCTCCCTCGACCTGAGGATCACCCGGACGCGGGACGCCCATGGCGTGGAGAGGACGGTCGTCACCAACGTCAGAGACGTCAAGGAAGGACAACACGCTCTCATCGTGCTCTTGCCTCCCAGGGACTTCGACGGCATATGGAGCGAAGGAATGTTTGTGATGTTCGACGTTTCCCAGCCATCGGAGGTGGACGTGGAGGAGCTCCGGCGCCTCAACGCCTACTTCAACCTTTAACAGCGTTAACGCCTACCCTTTAAACCACCCTTACCTTATTTTCCCATGGAGGAGATGCGTTCCATCTGCGTGTTCTGCGGCGTCGGCTGTAGGCTCCGTTACTTCGTGGAGGGTGGTAAGGTCGTCCGGGTCCTCCCGGATATGGAAGACCCTGCTTCCAAGGGAAAGCCCTGCGTCAAGGGGCTGTCTCTTTCAGGTATCCACGGCCTTCGACGGATAACTTCTCCCCTCGTGAAGGGGAGCGATGGGTTCGAGGAGGTGTCCTGGGACTATGCCCTGGAGATGGTGGCCGGCGTCCTTGACAACACCGACCCGGCCCTCACTCTCTGGGTGGGGAGTGGCGAGGTAACGAACGAGGATAACTATACCATCCAGAAGCTCGCCCGGGAGGTTATCGGGAGTGAGAACATCGACTCCTGCGCCAGGCTCTGCCACGCCCCCACGGTGAACGTATACAAAGAGATGCTCGGCATCGGGGCGTCCCCGGGCTACATGGACGATGTTGAGAATGCGGATCTCGTTCTCATCGCTGGGACGAACCCTGCCTCCAACTACCCGGCCCTTTTCGCCCGGATGGTGGGCAAGAACCTGGCGGTAGTATCCTCTTGGGTCAACGACACCATGAGGTTCGCCCGGCTGAAGGCCGTGGTAAAACCCGGCACCATCGTCTTCTTCCTGGCAGGCATCCTCCATTCCCTCATCTTCGACTACGGCTACAGGAAGGATTACCCGGGCTTTGAAGAGTTGAAGGAGAGCGTCGCCCCCTACGATCCTTCCACGGTGGAAAGGCTCACGGGAGAGAAGAGGGACACTCTGACTGCCTTCGTCGAGGCCATTCACTCCGCCGAGCGACTCGCCGTCATGCACGGCATGAAGATCACCCAGACCTTCCACGGGAGTGACGGGGTGGCCGCCATCACCGCCATCGCTCTCCTGAAGGACGGGAAGATCGTCACCAACCGAGGTAAGGTGAACATCCAGGGGGCCGGCGATGTGGGGATCGTCCCGGGGCCCGGCGGCATCGACATGGTGGAGGGGATAGTTCTCCGGCCCGTCAAGTTCGCCTACGTCTCCGTCATGAACCCGGCCAGATCCCTTCCCTGGTTAGAGCGGACCTGGGAGAACATGAAGAGGATGTTCATCGTCCACGCGACCCCTTATCCCAACGAGACCATGGACTTCGCCGACGTGGTCCTCCCGACGCCCCTCCTCCTTGAAAGGGATGGAACGGTGACCACCGGTGAGCGCAGGGTGAGGCGGGTCTTTCCCGTGCTGTCCCCTCCCAGTGATGCCCGCCCGGACTGGGTCATAATGAGGGACCTTGCCTCCCTCTTCGGGGTGGACTGGAACTACTCTTCCTGGGTTGACGTCTTCCGGGAGATCGTGAAGAAGGTTCCTGGCTACGGCCACCTCAGCGTGGAGAAGGCGGTGAAGGGGGAGGATCAGTTCGCCGACAAGGAGACAAAGTGGAGACGCTTCCGGCCCATAAGGGGGAGGGCTGTGGACTATCCAGGGTACCCCTACCGGCTCGTCACGGCCCGCTCCTACTACCAGTTCAACACCGGGGACGTCACCATGAACATAGAGCTCCTCAGGAAACACGTGGACGACTACTTCCTCCTCAACACCGACGACCACACCTCCCTGGGCTCCCCCGAGGAGGTCCTACTTGTCTCCCCGGTGGGGCGCTTGAGGGTGAAGGTGAAGCCCGACGAGCGGGTCCCGCCGGGGACGGTCGTGGGC
>JALUER010000063.1 GCA_027043825.1 Microcaldota archaeon | reverse complement strand
GAAGGGGAGGGCGCGTTACCTTTACCAAGAAGAACCTTGACCCCTCCAAGCTATCCTCCCCCATCTTCGAAAAGCTCCACTCGGCCATCCTCATCAGCGGGACCCTCACGCCACCCGAGATGTACAGGGACCTCCTGGGCATCCCCTTTGACAGGGCCGTTCTCCGGGAGTATCCCTCACCCTTCCCCAAGGAAAACCGGCTCGTCCTCGTCTATCCCGCGGTGACCACGAGGTACAGGAAGCGAGTCCACCAGGAGTTCCTGAAGATAGGGAGAAAGATAACGGAGATCGTGAAGAACATTCCTGGAAACGTTGCGGTTTTCTTCCCCTCCTACGAGCTCCTCAACGCTATAAAACCCTACATACTACCGGGCCGGCCAATATTTGTCCAGAAGGAGTCCATGAAGCCGGAGGAGGTGGCGGAGCTCCTGGAGAACTTCAGGGCCCAGAGGGAAAGGGGAGCGGTCCTCCTGGCGGTGGCAGGCGGTTCTTTGTCCGAAGGGGTGGACTACCCCGGGAAGGACCTGGTGGGGGCCATCATCGTGGGCATCCCCCTGGCCGAGATGAACTTGGAGACAAGGGCCCTCATCGAGTACTACGAGGAAAAGTACGGTAGAGGCTGGCTCTACGGTTACATTTACCCGGCCATTACCCGGACCCTCCAGGCCATGGGAAGGGTGATAAGGAGCGAGAAGGACAGGGGAGTCGTAGTCCTCATGGACGAGAGGTACACGTGGAGAAACTACCGGAAGGCCTTCCCGAGAGACCTCGACTTCGTCGTTACCCTGGAACCGGAGAAGTACGTGAGGGGGTTCTTCGGTGGCTGAACTATTGGTCTACGTGGACGCCAACGTCTTCTTAGATTATACTGAGAAGAGGGTAGGGCCCTTCGGACAACCCTTCCATTTGTACGCCGTTTGGGTCTTCTCGGCTGCCCAGAAGTGTAGGTTCTACATCGTATTCTCCGACCACACGGAAAGGGAAGTAAGGGAAAACCTTGGGAACAAGGATAGACTGCGGAAACTCCTGGAAAGACTCCACAACAAGCTCATACCAGTACGGGTCACAGGGGAGGATGTAGAAAGGGCAAGAAGCATGGACCCCCTGAATCTTCCGGATGCCATACACGCGGCGGTAGCCATTAGGGTGGGAGCCCGATACTTGGTCACCAGGAACCTCATTGACTTCGCTCGTCTCGTGCCTTACCTTCGAGAGCATGGAATCAGAGTTATGAGCCCGATGGCCGTGGATGAGATCGTCTGAGTTGGTGTTTTAGAGACAACAGTTCCCGGAGTGCCGAAAACGCGTCAAGGAGTTCCCTTTTCTTCTCCTCTATGGATGATACCAACCTGGGCGTTTCTACATCCCCATAGAACGATAGGAAGTCCTTGAGGAAGAGGCGCTTTGCCACGTACTCCCAGACGTCGTTGAATAGGTCTGCGAAGAGCTCTGGGTTATCCCTTCCGAGTGCTTGGAGGAGCGAAAGGTATTCACTGAGCATCTCCCTGCCTTCCCTATCATCAAGTTCCACCAGCATCCTGAATATACCACTTTCCGCCTCGAGTATATCTCCCCTGTGAAGGTGTTTCTTTACCTCTTCCTTCAGACGAAAGAGTTCCATCCCGGGGGTAGTATAGACTATTTTAAGGAGACTGCCGAAGTCGAGACCGCCGTACTCCCTCACCACCTCCCTGATGACCCCCATAAGCTCGTTCCTCTCCACGCCCAGCAAGGAAGGGTTAGAAGGGTAGGAACGGTAAGGATCGTAGGCGAGGGGGGTAATCTCCCCGTAGATGTACCTTACCACGGGCAGCCCAAGGGAAAGTCTCTTTATCACGGAGACAGCTGCCTTCTGCACAAAGACTGGGCTGGGACTCGTCCCGTTTTCCTTTTCCCACACCTTTTTGATAATCCCAAAGAGCTGCTCGAGGGCTTCCTTGTGCTGGCGAGGTAGAGGAACGCGGTAGTAGGTATCTTGGTCCTCGCCCACGGAATAGAATACTTTACTGCCCTCCGTTGTTCTCTTTGCGAGTCCTTCCTTAACAAGGAGCTCCAGGGCCTTCCGGGCACCTTCCCAAGATACACCAGCCAGCCGTGCTATCTCACCGACCGTAGCAGGTTCCATAGATAAAGCCCTCTTCACCCTCTCGACCACTTCCGAGAACCGCCTTCTTGGCATCCACTACTACAGTTATCGAAGAAAAATAAAAATATGTCGTCTACCTTTCGGTAAAAATCTATATTCTACTTGAGCGCCTCCCAGAGGATCTCGTCGTGGGCGTATACCTGAAGTCCCTTCTCGGTTATGGCAAGGGGATGAACCCTATTGGAGTGGCGGGTTCCCCTCATTTTTCGGATGAAGATGGCCCGGTGGGGCGGGATGAAGTAGAGCCGGATGACACCGTCAGCTATGAACTCCTCCACGCCAAAGGTGGAGAACCTCAGCCTCTCATCGGGGGCGGCGGAGGTAAGGACGGTGGTCACCCCCAGTTCCTTGAGCTTGTCCAGCAGGTAATAGAGGTAGAAGTCCACCTCGGAGGGGTCGTAGGCCCATATCCCCCTCGTCTCTCCCCCCACGAGGGGAACGGCGCCCAAGTACTTGACGAGGGCCGTGAGTGAGTCGATGGCCACCCTCGTGGCCTCGATCTTGGTGACAAGGTTTATGATGTTCTCCACCTCGTTGATCCAGTTGGCCCGAAACTTCTGGGGAGACGCTACCCTCACCCGGAAGATCTTCATGGCGTCAGCCACAGAGTTGTAGTCCCAGCCAAAGTTCTGGAGGTTCCAGAGGATGTTGGAAGCAGGTTCTTCAAGCGTTATGAAAACCCCGGGCTCGGAGTAGAGCGCAGCGCCGCCGTAGATGTACTGGAGGGCAAATATTGTCTTCCCGGCACCGGGACCGCCTGAGACAAGGATATTGGAGTTCCTGGGGAAGCCTCCTCCTATGATCTCATCAAGCCCCGGTATGCCGGTCTGGACCCTCTCCACCATCGCCCTGATAAGGGCTTCGGGGTTTTTAAAGGTTGGTCGGGACGCTTAAATACCCGGATGTTCTTTTACCTCCGTGCAGGAGGAGAGAATAACCC
>JALUER010000062.1 GCA_027043825.1 Microcaldota archaeon | reverse complement strand
CTGGAGCTTTCTCCGGAGGAGTACGTCCCCTCCGTCAACGGAAAGATCGTGACGACGGACTACACCCCGAAGGAGGGCGACGAGATCACCTTCGTGCCGGTGGTATCCGGTGGCTAAGTGTAGCGTCTGTGGGAGGGAGGCCGTCTACTGCGCCAAGTACGAGGGGCGTTGCTACTGCAGGGAGCACTTCCTCAAGTGGTTCGACTCCCGGGTAAGAAAAACGATGAGGAAGTACAGCTTCTTTGGAAAGAAAGAGCACATCGTGGTGGCCACCTCCGGAGGGAAGGACTCCCTGGCAGCCCTCCACTACCTTGCCCACCTCTCCAAGAGGGTGCCCACCTGGAAGGTCTCTGCCCTCCTCATAGACGAGGGAATAAAGGGGTACCGGGACGAAACCATAAAGGACTTCCTGCGGGTCGTGGAAGAGCTCGGTGTGGACTACAGGATCGTCTCCTTCAAGGAGGAGATCGGGCTCGCCCTCGACGAGATGGTGAAGCTGGGTCACGAGCGGGGGCTCCCCTACAAACCCTGCACCTACTGCGGGGTTTTCAGAAGGTACCTGCTCAACAAGCACGCCAGGGAGATGGGAGGAACGGTTCTCGTCACGGCCCATAACCTGGACGACGTGGTCCAGACCTTCCTCCTCGACCTCTGGAGGGGGGATACCAAGAAGATACCGAGGCTCGGGCCCGTGACGGGGGTCTCGTCGCACCCCAAGTTCGTGAAGCGGGCGAAGCTCTTCTACGAGGTGCCCGAGAAGGAGGTGGTGGTCTACACCCTTCTCAACGGCATCTACCCCTCTACCTTCGTGGAGTGCCCCTACGCCAGGTTTTCGCCCCGCTGGGAAATCAGGAAGTTCATAAACAGGATGGAAGACCTTTACCCGGGCTCCAAGTTTGCTCTTCTCCGGTCACTACTTGACCTGGTGGAGAAGCTAAGGGACAAGTACCCGGAAAGACCCAAAACCTGTAAAATATGTGGGGAACCATCTTCTGGTGAGGTGTGCAGGGCCTGCCAGCTGAAGATGGAGCTGGGTCTCCTGGAGGTGAAGGTGTGAACCCCTACAAGGAGGTGGAGAGGCTCGCCTCGTCGGTCGCTGGGAGGGACATCAGGGGATCCTTTCCCCCGGAGGGAAAGGGGGACTACGCCTTTCCCCTCGGGTTTCTCCTGGCCAGGGAGTTTGGGAAGAAGCCAGAGGAGGCGGCCAGGGAGGCGGCGGAGAAGTTAAGGCACCCTCTCCTCGCCGAAGTGAAGGTGGAAGGGGGCTACGTCAACGTGTTCTTTGACAGGGACGAGTTCTTGAAGAGTGTCTGGGAGGAGGCGGTGGATCCAAACTACGGTAGAGGAGAGGGAGGGAAGGCCTTCGTCATCGACTACTCCTCTCCCAACATCGCCAAGCCCATGCACGTGGGGCACCTGAGGAGCACCATCCTCGGGGAGGCCGTAAAGAGGATCCTCTCCTGGAGGGGACACAGGGCCATTGGGCTGAACTACCTCGGGGACATAGGCACCCAGTTCGGGGCCCTTATTGTTGCCTTCAAGCGCTGGGTGGACGAAGAGAGGCTGAGAAAGGACCCCATAAAGGAGCTCCTCCGGATCTACGTGAAGTTTCACGAGGAAGCGGAGAGGGATCCCTCCCTGGAGGAGGAAGCCAGGAAGGAGTTCGAGAAGCTGGAGAGGGGAGACCCAGAGAACGTGGCCCTCTGGAAGCGGTTCCGGGAGCTCTCCCTGGAGGGGTTCGAGAGGATATACAGGAGGCTTGGGGTCTCCTTCGACGTGGTGGTTGGGGAGAGTGACTTCGTGGAGGAGGCGAGGAAGGTTTCCAGGGAACTACTGGAAAAGGGAATGGCCAAGATCTGGGAAGAGGGGGATAAGAAGGGGGCCATCGTGGCGGACCTGGAAGGGGAGGGACTGAACCACCCCGTCCTCCTCAAGAGCGACGGAACGACCATATACCTCTCCCGGGACCTGGCGTCCCTCCTCTGGAGGGTGAGGGAGTTCAACCCGGATGTCCTCCTCTACGTGGTGGCCATAGAGCAGAACCTCCACTTCAGGCAGCTCTTCACCGTGGCGAAGAAGCTGGGGGTGGATAGGGAGCTCGTCCACCTGGCCTTCGGGATGGTTCACGTGGAGGGGATGAGGCTGTCCACCCGGAGGGGGCAGGTGGTGTTCCTGGAGGACATCCTGGACACCGCTGTAAACCACGTGAGGGAGGAGATGATGAAGAGGGGGACTTACTCGGCGGAGGACGCCGAGAGGGTGGGGGTTTCCTCGGTGGTCTTCTGGATGCTCAAGGCAGAGCCAAAGAAGGACGTCACCTTCCGGTGGAAGGACGTGACGAGCTTTACTGGGGAGTCGGGTCCCTACGTCCAGTACGCCTACGTGAGGGCCAAGAACATACTCAGGAAGGCCGGGGAAGCCAATACATCCCCCCTCACCCCGGAGGGAGAGGAGTGGGAGATCGTCAAGAAGGTGGCGCTCTTCCCCCTCGTCCTGGAGGAGGTGGAGAAGAAGTATACACCCCACCTCCTGGCCCGCTACCTCCTGGACCTCTCATCTGCGTTCCACCACTTCTACGACCACAACCGGGTGTTAGGTGATCCCCGGGAGCCCCTCAGGCTGTGGATCGTGAAAGCCGTGAAGAACGTTCTGGAGATCGGGCAAGAGCTCCTGGCCATGAAGCCGCCGGAGAGGATGTAGTCAACCAACCCCCTCCAGGAAGGCCCTGACAGCCTCGCCAATCTTCTTCGAATAGCCCCCTTCCAACACGGCCTTCCAACTCCATTCCTTGAGCTTCTTCCCAAGCTCAAAGTAAGCCCGGGGTGTCAGGGAGAAGTAGGTGAGAGGATCCGAGTAGAGCCCGTCGAAACCCAGAGAGACCACCACGAACTCCACACCCCACTCATCGAAGAACTTGAAGGCCTTCTCAAGGAAGCGAACGAACTCACCGTCCGTGAGGGGGTGGTAGACCGGCACGTTCATCCTCCTCTCATCACTCTCGTGGCCGGTCCCGGGGTATCCCACTCCCATGTGGACGGAGGCATAGACGGCATTTCCTGGTAGGAGATCTTCAGTCCCGTTGCCGTGGTGGGCGTCCACGTCGAGGATACCAACTACCTCGTCCCGGAGGGAAGCCGCAACCGCATTGTTGAAAATA
>JALUER010000061.1 GCA_027043825.1 Microcaldota archaeon | reverse complement strand
CTCTTTCGTGATAAAGATGGTAGAAAGAAATGAGGGGGAGATCCTTGAGGGATATAGAAGGTTAGAGGAGATAATGGAGGACAGGAAGCTGAAAAACAGGTTAAGGAGACTGATAAGTAGTACGAAAAAGTACGAGAGCACACTGAGAAGCCTGATAAAGGAAGACAGGCTCAAGTACATAGCATTCACCGTGCTTGGGATAACGGACGGGCTCGTGAGCTTGCTGGGCACCCAGGCGGGCCTCGTGGGTGCAGGTGTATCGGCCCGGGAAATAGGTCTTGCCACGCTGGTAGTGGGTATAGCGGCCAGTGTTTCACTGGGAGCAGCCTCTTATCTACAGGCCCGGGATATGGAGAATGCCGTGGAGGAAAAGGCAGCCTTGACATCCTCTCTCTCCCATTTCCTGGTGTCGGTGCTCCTATCCGCTCCGTTCCTCCTAATGCCCACACCCATCGCGGCCTTCACGATTTCTTTCTTCATTACAATCCTCCTCACTGCCCTTCTCAACTATTACGTGGCAGTAGTAAAGGAAAAGTCATTTTGGAAGAAGTTCAAAGAAAGCCTCGTGGTCATACTGGGGGCGCTGGTGGTATCCTACAGTCTTGGAAACCTGTTGGGGGTTCTCCTCGGTGTAGATCACCTTCTATCCTGAAGCTATAAATAGACCGTCCCCTTTCTTCTTACGTGACGCCCGTCGACTTCATGCTGCTAACAGGGCTCATCATACTCGTTGGATTTGTAGCGGATGAGGCATTCCGGCGCTGGTATATACCGGACTCCATCGTGCTCATAGTCCTGGGCATGCTACTGGGGCACTTCACGGGCATCCTCCCCCCTGAGTCCTTCATAGAGTTCGCCGGCTTCATGGCATCCCTCTCGGTGGCCATTATCCTATACGACACAGGGCTAAACTTAGACTTGGTGACTACCCTCAAGGAGTCGGGTCAGGCCTTTGCAATAGCCACGGTGTCCTACATCGCCTCGGCTGTCTTCATATCACTCGTGGCCCACTTCCTCCTAGGCTGGGGCGCCCTAAATTCTCTCCTACTGGGCACGATGCTGGGAGGGACTTCTGCGGCGGTGGTAGCCACCATAGCGGGCAAGCTGCCCGTCTCCGAGAAGACGAAGGCCGTCCTGAACATTGAGTCCACCATAACCAACGCCTACGCCCTCATCTTTGTCCTCACCATTCTTGACCTCATCCACACGGGACAGGCAGACCTCCTCAGCGCCCTCCAACAGTTCGTCTCCACCCTCTCGGTATCTATCGTCGTGGGGCTCATAGCGGGCATCCTCTGGCTAAAGGTCTTTTCATCCATATGGAGGCGCTCCTACGTCCAGATGCTAACTCTGGGCATAATGTTCCTTGTTTACGCCTTCACGGAGTACGTGGGAGGGATTGGGGCAATCGCGGCATTCATATTCGGGCTCGTCCTCGGGAACGCCAGAACCGTGAAGAGGATGTTCTTCCTGGAGGGAGACTACAAGGTCTCTTCCATCTTTAAGGCCTTCAACGACGAGATATCCTTCTTCATTCGGGTCTTCTTCTTTGTCTTTCTGGGTATCATCTTCGTGCCTCCCCAGGGCCAGCTCCTCTACCTGGTGGCCCTCCTCATAACCTCCCTTGCCCTAGTGGCACGCTACATCGCAGTGGTGGTTACGAAGCCCGAGGACCCAGAGATCGTCTTGGTGTCCTTCCCGAGGGGGCTCAGCGAGGCAGTTGTAGCATCGTTGCTCCTCTCCATAAACTTCCCGGAGGCCATGACCTACCTACAGATTGCCTCCCTGGTGATCCTCCTCGCCAACATCGGCACAGCCGCCCTCATCTTCTACGTGGTGCGCTCCCTTTATAAGAAAAACAACGAAAAGTAGTAGTTGATGGAGGAAGTTGCCAGGAAGCTCTCGTCCGTGGAAGTAAAGGTGCTTGAGATTCTGGGGGAGGAGTTCAGGAGGGTGGAGGAGATAGCCCGGGACACAGGGCTCGACGAGGCAGCGGTGAGACGGGCCCTGGAATACCTCTCCTCCAAGGGACTTGCCGAAGTGAATAAGGAGTCTTACACCCACTGGGACTGGACGGATCAGGGACGGTTCTACGTCGGCAATCCGCTCCCCGAGAGGAGGCTCCTGGAGCTCCTGAAGGAGAAGGGGGAAGTTCCCCTGGAGGAGGCGAAGGGACTCCTCGGGGACGAGCTGGCCCCAGCCCTTGGCGTGCTGAAGAAGGAGAAGCTTGTCAAGATCGAGAAGGGGAGGATCGTACTCCTTGGCTACGTGGAGAAGTTCCCCTGGGAAGAAGCCATAAGGACGCTGGAAGGGGAGGGTCTGGACTTCCTACAGAGGAGGGGGCTCGTGAGGAGGAAGAGGACCACCGTGACCAGGGCGAGGATCACTCCCCTTGGCAAGAAGGTGAGGGGGATAAAGGTAGACCTGATCGAGAGGCTGACGCCTGAGATCCTCCGCACTGGGGCCTGGAAGGGCAAGGAATTCCGGCACTACGACGTGGAGTCGCCGGTTCCTCCCAAGCACTTCGGATCCAAGCACCCCTACGTGGAGTTCCTGAGGAAAGTAAAGGAGGTACTCCTCTCCATGGGTTTCAAGGAGATGGAACCAGCCCCGGTGGTAATGACCCACTTCTGGAACCTGGAGGCGCTCTTCGTGCCCCAGAACCATCCGGCAGCGGATTTGGGGGCCGCAGATACCTACCTCGTGGAAGAACCCCAGAAGTACATGGAAGTGGAGGAGAGGGAGATATACGAAGGGGTAAAGGAGGTCCACGGAAGGGTATGGAACTACAGGTGGGACGACGAGGTGGCAAGAAGACTCGTGCTCCGCTCCCACTGCACGGCACTCTCGGCACTCACCCTCCGGAGACCAGAGATCCCCGGAAAGTACTTCACCATCTGCCGGGTCTACAGGCCGGAACAGGTGGACGCTAAGCACCTCCCGGAGTTCAACCAGCTGGACGGTATCGTTCTGGATCCCTCCCTGAACTTCAGGCACCTGCTGGGGTTACTGAAGGAGTTCGCCGAGGCCTTCGTGGGGACGGGGAACGTGAAGTTCAAGGCAGGGTACTTCCCCTTCACGGAGCCTTCGGTGGAGATGTTTGCAAAGCACCCCTCCCTGGGCTGGATAGAGATTGGAGGAGCCGGTATGTTCCGGGAGGAATTGCTGGAGCCCTTTGGGATCGACGTACCGGTTATAGCGTGGGGGCTGGGCTTGGAACGCTTCTTTATGACGAGGTACGGCATACACGATATAAGGGAGCTCTTTACGGAGGATCTGGGGAGGCTAAGGGAGATACCGAAGGTATGGAGGTTGTAGCATGCCCACCATCCGGATGAGGAGGGATGACCTGTTCAGGATCGTCGGAAGGGAGCTCTCTCGGGAGGAGCTGGAGGACGTCCTCTTCATGCTCAAGTCGGAGCTGGAAGAGTGGGGGGAGGAGATAGAGGTCTCTGTGGACGACAGCGAGCGGCCGGACCTGTGGAGCGCGGAGGGATTGGGAAGGGCCATTCGTCTCCACCTGGGCATTCAGCGGGGAGCGCCCACCTACGAGGTGCACCCCTCTTCCTACGAGGTGATAAACGAGAAGCCCTCCGCCCGACCCCTCATCGTGGCGGCCGTGGTGAAGGGGGTAAAGCTCGGGGAAGAGGGGCTCGAACAGTTGATCCAGCTCCAGGAGAAGGTCATGCTCACCTACGGAAGGAACAGGAAGAGGATAGCCATCGGCACCTCCCGGGCGGACCTCATAGCGTTCCCCATCAGGTACACCGAGGTGGACCCGGAGTCCCACTCCTTTATTCCCCTCCACGAAGGGGAGGAGATGACGCTGGAGGAAGTCCTGAGGAAGACCGAGAAGGGGAGGGCCTACGCCCACCTCCTGGAAGGATATAGGAAGTATCCTGTCCTCCTGGATGCCAAGGATCGGGTCGTTACCTTCCCTCCTGTCATAAACTCCAACGACCTGGGGAGGATTGACGAAAACACGAGAGACATCTTCATAGACGTGACGGGGAACCACCTCCCTTCCATGGTGACGGCCCTGAATGTCATGGTAACGGCACTGGCCGAGAGGGGAGGGGAGATATACGAGGTAAGGGTGAATGGAGAGAAGTACCCTGACCTCTCGCCCCGGGAAATTGTAGTCGACGAAAAGTACCTGAGGAAGTTGGGAGGCTACGAGGGGGACATCGTGGACCCCCTGGAAAGGGCAGGATACACCGTCCTCTCCGAAAGACCCCTGAGGTTACTTTATCCTGCCTACCGGGGAGATATACGACATCCCCGGGACGTTCTGGAGGACCTCCTCTCGGCAGCGAACTACAATTCCCTCGAGCCTCTCACACCGGAAGTGTACACCAGGGGCGCCCTCAACGAGGAAACGCTCCTCAGCGACGCGGTGAGGGATTTACTTGTAGGAGCGTCCGCCGAGGAAGTCCAGACCTTCACCCTCACCGACCCGGAACTCTTCAGGGTGCTGGGGATGGACGTAAAGGTGACGCTGTCCAACCCGGTTTCCAGGACCTACTCGGCCCTGAGGTCCTCGCTGCTCCCCCACCTCCTGAGGGTTCTGTCAAAGAACGTGATGCTCCACTATCCCCAGAGGATCTTCGAGATAGGGGAGGTTTACACCCCGGAAAGGGAGCTCCGCGTGGCCTACGTGGAGGCCGGTAAGGAAGCCTCCTACACGACGGCCCGACAGGTGCTGGAGTTCCTCGGTAGAAAGATGGGATGGAACTTCATCTTCAAGGAAGGGGAGCACCCCCTCTTCATAGAAGGCAGGACTGCAAAGGTCTACCTCGGAGAGGAGGAGATAGGTGTCGTCGGAGAGGTAAAGCCGGAGCACCTGGAGAGGTTTAACCTCATTATGCCGGTGGCAGGGTTCGAGGTCAGACTACCCTCTTCTCGGCGATGACCTTTCTCCAGTCCACATTCCTCTCCACCCTGTAGTAGGGCACCTTCCTGTCGTAGCCCTCCTCCATAGTTTGCTTTTCCACCTTGTAGAAGATCCCCATGGGGATCTTTGCGTCCGGGTCGAGGTTGTAGTTCCACTCCCGGGCCCTTCTGAGGGCCGCCTCGAAGTCCGAGGGATCGTGCCCAGCTTCGTCCAGGTAGTACATCCGTTCCTTCACGTAGGGAGCGACATTGTGGAAAGTCACGCAGGGCTGGATGACGTCCACGAAGGAGAAGCCCCTGTGCTTCACGGCCTCTACGATTATATCGGTAAGTCTCTTCACGTCGTAGGCATAGGCCCTCGCCACGAAGGTGGCACCGGCTGTGAGGGCAAGGAGGATGGGGTTCATGGGCTCGTCCCACTTACCGTCCGGTGTAGATTTACCTCTGTACCCCCTCTCAGAGGTGGGGGTAGCCTGACCCGTGGTGAGGGCAAAGACCTGGTTGTTGTGGACGACCATAGTGATGTCCGCGTTGTAGCGGGCGGCGTGGATGAAGTGGGCGGTTCCCTCGGCGTAGGTATCTCCATCTCCTCCGAAACCGATAACTATGAGGTCAGGGTTGGAGAGCTTGATCCCTATGGCGGTGGGGAGGACCCGCCCGTGGATGGAGTAGAAGCCGTTGATGTTGAGGTAGTCGTATATTTTTGCGTGACAGCCAATACCGGAAACAAGGGTGAACTTGTTCAGCGGGTAGCCCTCTTCCACCAACCGAGCGATGGCATTTTTGGCGGCGGTGAGGATGCCGAAGTTTCCACAGCCGGGACACCAAGTGTTCTCCGCGTAAGTGTTCAGCGTCTTTGGGTCGATCTTCACCATCTCAGCCTCCTGAGGATGTATTCGGGGGTAAAGGGCCGGGCATCATACCGGAGAACCTTATCTTCGGTGATGAAGCCTGTCTCCATGGAGATGACCTTCCCTATCTGGCCGGTGGAGGAGGTCTCCACAATGACGACCCGCTTGGCTTCCTCCACCTCGTTCAGGAAGAGAGATCTGGGGAAGGGCTTGAGGTAGTTGATCTTGACGAACTTCCAGTCGGGTAGCTTAGCTAATGCGTCGAGTATGGCGCCCTTGGTGGAGCCCCAGCTGACGATGACCCTTTCCGCAGCGGGGTCGCCGTAAACGGTGAGGGGCTCCAGCTCAAGAACCGCCTCTTCCAACGTGTCAGCCTTCCTGAGCCTCTTCTCCATCATCTTGGTGATCATCTCCGGTTCTTCCGTGGTTATGCCGTACTCGTCGTGTTCGTAGGAGGTGGCCCGGACGGGAGAGGATATCGCTCCGGGGACACTTCGCGGAGAAACCCCGTCGTCTGTTATCTCGTAGCTCTTGTAATCTCCCTCTGGGAAGACGAGGAAGCGCTCGGGCTTCACGGTGGGGGTGAACTCACCTTCTTCCATAGTGAAGTGGGACTCGCCGAGGTGCTTGTCACCCAGGATAATCGAGAGGACCCGGTAGCGGTATGCTAAGTAAAACGCCTCTATGGTGTACCTGAAGGCTTCGGCCGGGTCACCGGGCGCCACCACCACCCTCGGGAACTCGCCGTGACCCACGTGGAGGGCGAAGAGGAGGTCGGCCTGGGCGGTGTAGGTGGGTACGCCCGTGGAGGGACCGGTTCGCTGGGCGAGGTATACGACGAGGGGGACTTCGCTCATACCCTGGAGGGACATGGCCTCCGCCATGAGGGCAAAGCCCCCGCCCGACGTGCCCACCATGGTCATGGCACCGGCGTAGGAGGCGCCAAGGGCTGCATTTATGACAGCGATCTCGTTTTCCATCTGGAGGACGGTGTAGTTGTACTTATCCTTGTGGGCCGCCAGGAAGTGGAGGACGGGAGTGGCCGGCGTCATGG
Organism: Microcaldota archaeon; assembly: GCA_027043825.1. Taxonomy (GTDB): domain Archaea; phylum Iainarchaeota; class Iainarchaeia; order JAADDC01; family JAADDC01; genus WANZ01. The sequence continues at coordinate 4,149 of JALUER010000061.1, read as the reverse complement.
GGTAAGCGATGTACATGTCGATGCCCGAGGCTATGGCACCGAGCCCTATGGCCTCGTTGCCCGTGAGGAAGTAGAGGCCCTTCTTCGGTACTTTACCGACCTTTCTTTTTCCGTTCTCCCCGTTCTCGTAGCCGTACTCGAAGGCCTTGAGGTTGAAGTCGCCCTTTAGCTCCCTCTTCACCACCGATTTAGCCACCTGCTTGGGGACGCCTAAGTAGCGGGCGAGGGCACCAAGAAGGATTACGTTCATGGCGATGGGAGGGATGCCCTGCTTGAAAGCGGAGGCCACATCGATAGACATAGTATTGGGAGCCTTGACGCTGGACGGGACGATGAAGGCGGTCTTGTCGGAGGCTTCGTCCCGGTGGGTCTCCACGGTGCGCTGGTCGAGGGCAACTATGACTTCATAGTTTCTCTCGTCGTGTGAGAAGACCCGCTGGCGGGAGAAGGTGACCACATTGAAGTTGTGACCGCCCCGGATGAGGGACGGGTAGTCCCTGTAGTTGAAGACGTAATAACCGAGCCGTACGAGGATCTTCCCCAAAACCTCCGCCGCCTTTGCCACACCCTGGCCGGCTTGCCCACCGATGAGAACGCTCCGCCTCACGTCCCTCAAAGAACGCCGAAATATAAAAAGGGTAAGGGGAGAGGTTGTAACTTCCTGGTGGTCACTGGGCCTTTACCTTGTAGAGGTTGGAAACCATAGATCCGGCGGTTACCTTAACGTAATAGTACTTACCCTCGTCTATAGGACCACAGTTAGTGACACTGTTAGACAGTGCTAACTGTCCAGCGGTTGCCGTGTTAAAGTTGGTTCCAGGGACCTGGCAGAGAAGGTTCTCGCCGCTGTCGTAGATGTAAACGGATATTTCACTGGCATTATTGACGTAGTCTGCTATGTTATTACTGTTGCCGTTGAGGATCGTGTAGTAGATCGTAAAGGATTCACCCGCAGCAAGGTTAAGTTCCGTGTTGCTGTCCGTACTGCTCACGTTAAGATTAGCAGCTTCTATACGGATGCTCGCGGTTCCTACTTGGCTTTGCTGCTCCAGCTGGGTTCCCTGCTTGGTAATGACGTCCATGGTGATGTAGTAGACCACCACGGCGGCGGCGATGGCGATGGCCACCATCAGGATTGTTGATACGATGGGGCTTACTCCTCGCATGTTATCACCCGGTGGGAGAAGGAAAAGGAAAAATAAAAAGGTTGTGGGTTCAGCCCACCTTGAATGTCTTGGTAGCTATGCCTCCGTTCGTCGTGACTACCTTGAGAACGTAGGTTCCACTGGTTGTAGGCGTGCTGATTCCTGTATCAACAGAGCTCACTTGACCAGCCGCTATGGTAACGTTCAGTGATGTGTTCTGGTCAACAAGCGTAGTGCCGTCCTCGTTGTAGATATAGGCGGCGGAGACCGTCACATCAGAGTCACCTACGTTTCTGATGTACGCCGTCACAGTGCCACCGGTAGGAGCAGATACTTCCTCTATGACGATCTGGTCCTGGCCTGCAGACGTTTGCTGCTCCAGCTGGGTTCCCTGCTTGGTAATGACGTCCATGGTGATGTAGTAGACCACCACGGCGGCGGCGATGGCGATGGCCACCATCAGGATTGTTGATACGATGGGGCTTACTCCTCGCATGTTATCACCCGGTGGGAGAAGGAAAAGGAAAAATAAAAAGGTTGTGGGTCAGGTGATGCGCCGGGAGATGACGACACTCCCTCCTTTAACAGTCAGAAGTGTGCTCCCCTCAGGGCAGCGAAGGGCGACGTTGAAGGTGTTGCACTCGGTGGATGGGTATTCCTCAAGGATGCACGCCCCCTTCTCGGTGTAGAAGGAGAGCTCCGTCGGAGAAAAGGGCTCCCCAAGGTTCCTTATTGTTGCTATCACTCGCCCTTCTACCCACTCCGCCGACACGAGGTTGAACTTTATGTCCTTCTCGTGGATCGGGGGAAGGACGGAGAGTCCCGTCTTGGGTAGACCAAGGAAAAGATCCTTTCCGGCGTAGAGGAGGACAAGTAGGGCAACGATCCACACGATGCGGGGAACCCTCACAGGATGAAAAGGAAGCCAAGATTTAAATTCCTCCTCCCTGTTAATATAGAAGCCCCAACGGTGAGGGGGTTGGCCCTCTCACCAATTTTTTATTTTCTTGCAAAGGCGTAGGCAAGAATGGTTATGAAGAGGACGAAGAAGATTGGGTGGATTTTATACAGCTCGTAGAGGAAGGCGATGATGGGGCCTAAAGCGTAGGAGAGGCCGGCCTCCGCGGTGCTCTGGGGAACCCCGAAGGTGGGGAGAACACTCACCAGGATGATGGGGATGATCATAAGGAGGACGCCCGTGTAGAAGAGGTCGTAGTCCTTTCTTATCCAACCAATAATCAGGTTCACGATGCCGAAGAGGAAGGTGAGCTGAATGAAGGGGACGGCCAGGTTTGTATAACCAAGTACAATAAAGAGTAGGCCAAAGAGGACCACGAAGAGGGTAATGGTCATCTCGTAGGATATTCCGAAACCCATGGGAACCTATAAATATCCTTCCCCGATCTAACTTTTAAGGGATCACCATGAGGAAGAGCCACGGCCCAAGGAGGAAGTCCAGGCACAAGCTAAGGAGGTGGAGGTCGACTCCACCTGTCACCGTGACGAGGTACCTGGCCACCTTCCAGGTGGGCCAGAGAGTGGTGATTGACATCCATCCGTCCATCCAGGAAGGCAGGCCCCACCACCGCTTCAACGGACGGGTAGGGGTGGTGGTAGGAAAGCAAGGATCCGCCTACCTGGTAAAGGTGCGGGATGGTGGAAAGGAGAAGATCATAATATCCTTGCCCATCCACCTGAGGCGGTTGAAATGATAGGGAAGGAGATCATCTCGAAGAGGCCCGTGTCGATATACGAGGTCGAGAAGCTGCTCGAGGGGGTAGAGCAGCCCACCTTCGAGCAGAAGGCCTCCTTGGACTACGTGAGGATGGTGAAGAAGGTAGACTTGGAGACGGCCAAGAAGAAGATCGAGGAGCTGAAGGAGCTGGGCCTCGACGAGGAGTTGGCCATAAAGATCGTCAACGTGTATCCGAAGACCGCGATGGAGCTACACGCAGTGCTGGCAAAGGAAAAGGTGGGTGAAGACCTCTATGAGAAGATCTTGGAAGTACTCCGTAGCTAGAGGGGGAAGAGATGAAGGAGGACTACATGGTCGTATTAGACTACCTTCCACTGGGCAAGCCCGACGATCCGAGGGCAACCCCCCTAGTCTACGGAGTGGGTACCTCTCACTTTACCCTTCTTGAGGCCGTTCCGAAGCCCGGAGCAAACATCCTTCTCCTTGACAAGGTCTACATAGGTAAGGGGGAGAGGGACAAGATAGCGGTGATCAAGGGGAGGATAAACTACGACCAGCTCACGTCCCTCGCCAAGGACAACCTGCCAAGGGCCGTGCGGATGATCGTGGAGGAGCAAAAAGACAGGTTCCTGAACTTCTTCAACAGGGCCGGCCCCATCACCATACGTCTCCACTCCTTGGAGCTCATTCCGGGGATAGGTAAGAAGCAGCTCATAAAGATCCTCGACGAAAGGGAAAAGGAGCCTTTCAAGGACTTCGAGGACCTGAAGAAGAGGACCAAGCTCATGGGGGACCCGGTGGACATGATCGTCCAGAGGATCATCCAGGAGATAAAGGGAGGCTGTAAGTACTACCTCTTTGTCCGGCCGCCGAGGGTCTGAAATGAGGGAAGAGGTTCTCCGGCTAGTAAAGAAGTACAAGGTACCCCTCTCAGATCTAAACAAGGAGGTCCTCGTGGACGAGGAACTGCTGGAGGAGGTTGCAGAGTTTCTCGGAGGGGACGTCACCGCTCCCTTTGCCTTCCCCGGGCTCATCTTCAGGCACAGGAGGGGCCTCGGCTTCGACACGGACGAGAGGAAGGTGAGGGCCGTGATAGAAGAGTACGGGGTAAGGGGGGAGCTCTGGGAACCACCTTCCTTCTCTTTAGAAACAGAAGCAGTCTACCTGGAACCAGACTACCGCTTCGCCCGGGACACCCTCCTGGAGACGCTGTCCCTCTTCCCCCGGAGGGCGGTCTCGGTCACGAGAGAGTCGGTGCTTCTCTCTGTGATAGCGGAGCCTGGTTGGAGGGAGTATTCACCCATAACT
>JALUER010000060.1 GCA_027043825.1 Microcaldota archaeon | reverse complement strand
CGTGGGTATCGTCTTCCCCACCATGCTGGCCATCCTCAACGCCATAGGAAACGCCCCCTTGGGGACAAACCTCCTCGCCTCCTTTGCCTTCGACAGTACAGTCCTTACCACCATATACCTCCTGGGCGTCCCCCTCTTCCTGGGCTTCATATTCCTCTTCGTGAAGCGCTCTGATCCCCTGGGTGGTTGAATGATGGATGAATACGTGAAGGTGGTCCGGTACGGGGGGTTAAGGGTAGACCCGAGGCTGGTCCTGGTCCTGGCCGCCCTGTTCTTCCTCGGGGGGATCGCCGGATACTTCCTTACCGGGGACTTCCTCTACTTCGTCCTCGGATTGGTGCTGGCGGACGCGGTGGCAGCAGTGCCCTACCTGATGGGGAGGAAGAGGATCGACGAGGTGGAGGAGAACCTGGCAGACGCCCTCAGACAGATCTCCGCGGTACTCCGGAGTGGGGCCACCTTCGAGGTGGCCGTGAGGGAGATAGCGGTCTCCGACTACGGACAGCTGTCAAGGGAGTTCTCCCGCATGCTCAAGGAGATGGAAGGTGGTAAGTCCTTCATAGCGGCCTTTGAGAGCATGGCACTTAGGGTGAACTCCCCCTTCCTCGAGAAGGTGGCCACAATCCTGTCGGACGCCATAAGGACGGGTGGAAGGGTAGCCGACGTCCTGGATGAGCTGTCGGAGGACGTCAGGAAGATGTACCAGATAAGGAAGGAGAGAGTGGCGAGGACGACCATGCAGTTCATGTTCCTGGCTGTGAGCGCGGCGGTGCTGGGTCCATTCCTCCTGGGCGTCTCGGTAGGAATAGCCAAGTTCATGGTGTCCACGGGTGCCGAGCTCGTCAAGAGCGGAACCCTTTCCCTGGAGGAGTTTCAGGAAAAAGTGAATAACATTGCGGCCGCAGAGGAAATCCTCACCCTCTTCGTCATCATCGAGTCCCTGCTCTCGGGATTCATGGCGGCCCAGATGAGGGAGGGGAGGATTACCATGGGCTTCGTCTACGCTCCCGTCTTCCTCCTGCTGGCATACATCTCATTCGTGGGAGGTATAAACACCGTCCTTTCCCTGACGGGAGGTTAGATGATGTAGTCCAGGTGCTCTGGCCTTTTTTCCTTCTTGTCAGGTGCAGGAGGCTTCAGGACGCTCTTCACGACCTTCTCTATCTCCTTGTTGGCATCCTCCAGCTCCTTCACATCTATGTCAATGCCCAGAAGTGAGGATATGAGTCGGAGCACCTGGGCCGCTGCGCCAGGGTCTCCGTGGGCCGTCATCTGGCCGGCGGTCTTCCCCATGATGCAGGCGCCCCTGAGGCCTGCCTCCCTGGCATACCCAAGCAACAACCCCGCTATGCCCGAGATGGAGCCGCCCTTGTCCACCTCGCAGCCCCTCTTGACGAGGTCTTCCAGGAGATCCCCGTGGGTGGCGGCGCAGACGAGCCCGGTTCCGTCGGTGAAGCGGGCCGGCCCCACGTCTATGCCCGCCATGGTGTATATCTCCTTCACTCCGTGGGAGAGGGCGTAGTTGAGCATGAACTCGGCGTACTCGTGGTGGGGCTCGGGGGAAGCATTGGGAGCAATGGAGGGCTGGACGTCCCCCGTGACGAGTATGAAGGGCCTCTCAGCCTCCACGTAGTAGAAGGTGTTGTTCAGGAGCCGGAGGATGCCTTCCTCGTTGACGGCCACCAGGTGGGGGAAGTAGTGGGAGTGGAGAACGGCGACCGGCTCAAGCCCCAGCTTCTCCACAAGGTAGTTGGCGGCCACGTGGCCCACCCGTCCAAAGCCAGGGAGGCCGGTCACCATCACTTCGGCTTCAACCTTCTTTATTTCCTTCAGCTTGAACATCCACTAACCCCCATTCCTTCTTCGCCTTCCTCCTGTACTCACCCCACTTATCCTCTGGGGAGAAGCGGGGCGGATGGGCAGAGACCGTGGGAGCACCACACCTGGGGCAGACCTCCTTGAAGGTGTAGGCACCGCAGGTAGGGCACTTCCGGAGGAGGAACCTCACGCTTTCACCTTCTCCCAGGAGGCCTCCCCGCCTGCCTTGGTTATCCTCTCCACCACGTGGTCGCAGACCTCCTTGAGGACGGACTCGGCGTTCTTGTAGTCGTAGGAGATGACATCAACGGCGTAACGGGGCACGCCGGCCACGTAGATGTCCACACTCGTGTTCTCCGCCTTGACAAGGTCCTTCGCCTCCATGAGTGCCTCCCTAATTATCTTGGCCCCGTAGGGGCCAGGAACTATGGCCGTAATCACCGAGGAAACCTTCTTCTTCGGTATTTCAATGTACTTCTTCGCCACCTCTATGATGGCCCTCTGCCACTCGGCTGGTATCTTCGTTCCCTTGAAGGCTTCCTCCCCGTAGAGGGCGGCGTTCTCGAAGGCCCCAAAGACGTCACCGAACTCCTCCTCGATGATTTCAACCACCGATGAAGGGTCCTTTCCAACAGACTTGGCAGCTAACTCCAGAAGGTACTTCCCCCTCTTGGCCCTCCTGAGGGCCTCCATCTTTCTCTTGGCTATGGCCCCGGAGACCCGCTTCAGGGAGAGGTCAACGGACTTCTTGTCCGGGTAGACCCGGATGACCTTGGCAACCCGGATCTGACCCTCCTTCACGTAGCTGCGGATGTTTTTTACCCAGTGGGAGGCCACTTCAGAAATGTGGATGAAGCCCTTCCAGCCAGGGTACTCCTCGAGCTGGGCGTAGGCCCCGTACTTCATCACCTGGGTAATCTTCACCACTACATAGTCGTTGAGCTCGGGGGCCTTCAAGTGAGCACCTCCACGATCTCCCCGAGGATCTTTGCCTTGCCGCCGGTGGGCACAGCCAGGACCTCCCCGCAGGAAAGGCACCTCACGGTGGTGGCGGCCCTATCGAAGACTACCTGCACCGCCCCGCACTTGGGGCACTTCACCCTGACAAACTTGGACCTGGGGGTCGGTATGGGCAGCGTCATCCTATCACCTCCGCCTGGCCTTTCTTGACCAGTATCTCCGCGACCTCCTTGGGAAGCGGGACCTCCTCGCCGGCCCTGTAGGGGCCGTACTCCTTGAGATCAGGGCCCACGAAGAGGGGTATGTCCGTTAGTATCCTCACGTGGACAAGGTTAAAAGACCTTCCCCCGTTACCGACGACGTTGCCAATGGCGGCCTCCACTGTGGACCGGACCTTGTAGTAGAGCTCCCTTTCCCACTCTATGGCCTCC
>JALUER010000059.1 GCA_027043825.1 Microcaldota archaeon | reverse complement strand
AGGGGTAGGGGATGAAGTTCCCCGTGGCGATCCGGGCGGCATAGCCGTACATCTTCACCGCAAAGACTATGGTCTTGGAGGTGGGAGGAGACCCCATAATGTTTGCAATAAATTTCCAGAGTTCGACCATGCGGGTGTAGTATGGAAGGAGGTGGACGTTCTTCACCGCCTCCAGGAAGCGCCTGCTTCTCCGCAGCTTCACCGGTAACAATCTCTTGTTGAACCTGGACGACGCCAGAAACTCGTCGTATTCCCCTCCCGGGTTCTCGGTAAACCACTCGGCGAACTCCCACCACCAGTCCTCTCCCTTCCCGGAGAGCTGATAAGAAACGAGGGAGTTCGTCACCACGAGCTTCAGGAACCGTTCTGCATCTTCTAAATGCCTCCACAGGTACCCCAACGCCCTGTACTGCTCGTCCACGTTCTCTTCGATCCAGCGGGCCCCGCTCACTCCTATTTCCTTTATGCTCTTGGTGAGTTCGTCCACATAGTAATAAAGAACGAAGTTTCAATAAATCGGTCAACGTTTGTCGGAAAGGAAGTACCAGGGTTCAAGGATCACATGAAGTTTATAACGACCTGATGGGGTATGCTCCAGCCACAGGGTGGCCGCCCTATCTTTGGAAGGCTTTGAGTAACCCCTAATACGCACAACATTTATCTTTAGACCGTGATCTGGTTTATGTACCCGCTCGCCGGGGGACGGATCATTGGTAATCTGGTTTGAATGAACTACTACCTCATAGGGTCTTATGTTGAAACGCCTTTCCAGTGTTTCCAGAACTGAGCCCACGTTAAGCGAAATACCCCTTTCTCTGCCCGCCTCGTTGGGTTCAATGCTCCTTTCCTGGGTACGTGACAGAAGATTCGTTAAGTTGATAATAAAAGAGGCGTCGGCGAGTTTATTCTCCATCTCCTTTAGGTCGTGGGGTCTATATACTATGGCTATCCTTCTTGGGGATGGTTTATGTAGAGCAGTGGGCCCGACGATAACTCGTTCTACGGGTGCACTTCCAGGGTAATGAACAGGACCGAAGCGTAGGTTCCCATTCCAAAAGAGATCCTCCGGATCGGCCCCTGACAATTCTTTTATCAGTTTAAGAAATTCACTTTTCTCCAGTCTTTCCATAATTACTCTCTTGAAATTGTTCCACACAGTTTCGAGGTAATCTCCATGGAAGAGTTCTTCACTCTTCGGTATTTCTTGTCTACCTACCCAGAGGTCTTCTGAAATCCCTATACTTCCGTTTTTTCTCCTTATTTCTATTTCATATCTCTTCTCCAGGGCGCTGTCCGGTGTATGAGAAAGTAATATGTGGAGTCGGGTTCCACCGACGTCAGAGGATATGAGAAGGGGATGTATCCCCACGGGACCTTCTTTCCCTCTAAGATACTTCTCCACAGGATTCTCTTCCAAACCTACTCACCTCCTTTAAGTCTTAGGAAGCGAAGGGCGACGTGAAACATGGCCTCAAGGGCCTTTCTCCTCAGAGTGGGCTTCGTCCTCTCGTACTCCTCGGAGAAGAGGTGATGACCCAGTAGGGGGACGTCGCTCACCCGGACGAGTGCCGCACCCCTCTTCCCGTTCCTCCTGAGGATCCTGAAGAAGGCCGAGATCTCCATGTCCACCGTTATTGTCCCGATCCTTGCCAGATAGCTCAGGAACTCCTCTGTTTCCATGTAGACGAGCGGAACGGTGGCGTGGACCCCCCTCACTACCCTCAAGCCCGTCTCCCTCGCGTAGCCCTCGACCTCCTCCACGAGTCCTTCGTCGGGGAGGGGAAGGTGCCGCACGACGTCCACGTAGATTTCACTGACGTTCTCGAAGGGCACGGCCGCCTCAGGGATCACTAAATCCCCCGTGTAGACGTCCTTGATACCTCCAGCCGAGCCCAGGAAGAGGATCTCCTCCACCCTCTCGCTGGTGGAGAGAACCATTATCCGCTCGGAGAACTCTACCACGCCCCGGCCCAGGAAGAGCACGAGCCCCTTCCTTCCGTCCTTCTCCAGGAGGAGGTTCCCGTGAAAGGCGGAGAGTATGGCGTCATCGGGACGGAAGTAGCGGAAGGCTATCCCCTCTTCCTTCAGCCGCTCCTCGTAGTCCTCCGGGAAGATGTACTTGAAAGGGAGGGGCGACACGACGACCCGAGGGGTGAGCTCTTCCTCCCGCAGGCCAAACTCCTCGAGGAGCACCTCGTTCCTCGCTTCTGGATCCTTTAACAGGTCGTGGTAGACCATGGGATGAATAGGGCGAAGTGTTATTTAATCTCTTCCACCACGATGGCGGGGCAGACCCGGGTGACCCCAGGGATCTCCTCGAGCCTCTTTACGAACTCCTCCAACTCTTTCCTGTCCCTGAACCAGCACTCCGCCATGTACATGTGGTCCCCTGTGGTGGAGTAGAGCTTCCTCACCTGTGGGAGTCTCTTCACTTGCTCCACGACTTTCATGTAGTACTCAGGCTCGGCGTCAAACCCTACGAAGGCCATAACCTCATACCCAATCTTCTTTGGATCCACCACCGCCGAATAACCTTGAATCACCCCTTCCTTCTCCAGCTTCTTTACCCTCTTCCTCACCGCTGCCTCGGTGATGCCCAGTTCCTTGGCTATCTTGGTAAAGGGCTTCCGGGCATTGGCCATGAGGTCTTCGACGATCTTCCGATCTTTTTCCGAAATCCGAACCACAGTAGTAACAATATCGGATAAAGGTTAAAAGGATTTCACACCGTTAATCCTTCGGGTGAGAACATGAAGGTTATAGGAGAGAAGTTCCCTGAGGTGGAGGTAAAGACCACCCACGGGGTAATAAAGCTACCTGACCACTTCGCAAAGAAGGGCAAGTGGTTCCTGCTGTTCAGCCACCCGGCTGACTTCACGCCCGTATGTACCACAGAGTTCTATGCCATGGAGAAGAGGGCAGAGGAGTTCAGGAAGCTGGGCGTCGAACCCATCGGCCTCTCGGTGGACCAGGTCTTCTCCCACATCAAGTGGATGGAGTGGATCAAGGAGAAGCTGGGCGTTGAGATATCCTTCCCCATCATCGCCGACGACAGGGGCGAGCTGGCAGACCTCCTCGGCATGATACCAGCGGGCTCCACCATGACTGCCAGGGCGGTCTTTGTGGTGGATGACAAGGGCGTCATCAGGGCCATCGTCTACTATCCCGCTGAAGTGGGTAGGGACTGGGATGAGATCCTTCGTCTCGTGAAGGCCCTGAAGATCAGT
>JALUER010000058.1 GCA_027043825.1 Microcaldota archaeon | reverse complement strand
GTATGGCCGTCTTGAGGACCAGGTAGTTTTCCTCACCTTGGAGGTGCCTCGTGAGTATGGGTTCGGCGAGTATGGCTCCCAGCGTCCCGTGCCGGCCCCTGTGTATGGCGTTCCCTATGTCGTGGAGGAAGGAAGCCACCGCCACCACGGTAGCCGAGTCTTCCACGTCTCCCACTCCTTCTTTCACCAAGTTCAGGGGGATTCCTGATTCCCTCACCACGTTGAAGATCTTTAGGGCGTTCCGGGCCACCACGTAGGCGTGGACCCTACCGTGGTCGTTGTAGCCCAGCCGCTTCGTAGTAAAGTTGTTGGCGAGGAACTGGAGCTCCGCCACCTCTTGGTCTGCCTCAAATTTATGAAAGATCCTCTTCGCTTTGGGGTAGTCCTCCAGGAGCTCGTGGACGTCCCTCCTCACCCTTTCCAGCTTCACCCTCCCAGCCTCCTAAGGAGGATCTCCTTTACCCTTCGCGCGTTGGCCCTTCCCCTCGTCCTCTTCATGACCTCCCCTACGAGCCTGTTCAAGGCGTTCTTCTTGCCCTTCCTGTAGTCCTCCACTACTTCTGGAAGGTCCCTCAGTACTTCCTCCACTACCTTCTCCTCGTCCACGCCTGCGGCCGCCTCCTGGATGGCCCTTTCCACGTCCTCCACCTTCCCGTCCAGGAGGTCCCTGAGCAGCTCCACCGCCACCTCCTTCGTTATTCTCCCGTCGTGCCAGGCCCTCGCCACAAGGAAGATGCCGTCCTTTTTGTCCTTCACGTCCGAGAACCGGATGCCCCTGTAGTTGAGCTCCCCCCGGAGCCTGTCGCTGAGGAAGTCTGCCCAGAACTTGGGGGAGATCTCCTGGACGTGCTCCTCGAAGAAGTCCGCCAGCTCCTTTTCCTTGATAAGGGCGTGGGCGGTGGAGGGATCGATGGAGAAGGTCTCGACGTACCTCCTCTCCCTCTCCCAGGGGAGCTCCGGCAGGGATCTTCTCACTTCCTCCACCATCTCCCCCGTGACCTTCAGGGGCGGGATGTCTGGGTCCGGCATGTAGCGGTAGTCCTCCTCGGTCTCCTTGGTCCTCAGGGATACCGTCACCCCCCTTGCCTCGTCCCAGTGACGTGTTTCCCTTTCCACCTTCTTCCCCATGGCCAGGAGTCTCTTCTGGCGGAGCACCTCGTACTTCAGGGCCCGCTTCACCCCCTCTATGCTGTTGATGTTCTTCACCTCGACCCGCTCCCCTCCCTCGAGGGATATGTTGGCGTCCACCCGGAAGACCACCGAGGGGTTGAGCACGATGTCCAGGTAGGTGAGTAGTTGGTGGAGGGTCTCCAGGAACTCCTCCGCTTCCTCTATGCTCTCCATGTCGGGTTCCGTGACGATCTCCACCAGGGTAACCCCGCTCCTGTTGAAGTCCACCAGCCCGCTCCTCAGCTCGTACCTCCCTGGGTCTTCTTCTATATGTATCTCCCTGATCCTGACCTTCCCGAGCCTCCCGTTCACGGCTATGGGCGTGGAGGTTCGCTGGTACCCCGACGGGAGGTCAGGGTAGAAGTAGTGCTTCCTGAGGAAGACGACCTCGTCCTTCACCTCCATTCCAAGGGCCAGGGCCACCATCAGGGCCTTCTTCACGGCCTCCTCGTTGACGGGGAGGGGCTTCGCCCCGGGCAGACCCAGACAGACCGGGCAGACGTGGGTGTTGGGTCCGGCTTCCCAGTACCGGGTGGAGCAGGTACAGAAGAGCTTGGACTCGGTCCTCAACTGGACGTGGATCTCGAAGCCTATCCTCATAGTCTCTCCTCCACCCGCTTGGCCAGGGCCACCACCCTGTGATCCTCGAACCACCTGCCCATGACCTGGACGCCCACCGGGAGCCTGCCCTCCCTTCCGAAGGGAATGTTAATGGCTGGAATGCCCGTGAGGTTGGCGAGAACTGTGAGGGCGTCCGAGGCGTACATCTTCACGGGGTCCTCTATCCGCTCCCCGAGCTTGAAGGGCAGGAAGGGCACCGTCGGGGAGACGAGGAAGTCAACTTCCCTGAAGACCTCCCTCACCTTGGCCCTTAGCCCCCTCCTGAGCCTCTTCCCCCTCTCGTAGAAGCTCCTCTCGTACTTCTCCATGGAGAGGTAGGTTCCGAGCAGGATCCGCCGCTTCACCTCCCTCCCCAGGGCCTCGCTCCTACTCCTTGCCATCACCTCCTCCAGGCTTTCCCCCTCTGCCCTGTGTCCGTAGGTGAGGCCCGAGTACCTCTGCATGGCTGAGGCGAACTCCGGGTACATGATGACGTAGTAGAGGGGCCATATCTTTGAGACGGGAGGGAAGTCCACCTCCACCACCTCGGCCCCCATCCCCTCCAGGAGGGAGAGGAACTTCCTGAACCACCCCAGGACGCTCTCTTCCACTCCCTCCAGCAGGCTCTCGCTGTAGCCGACTTTCACCCCCTCCAGGGAGAAGGTGTCGAGGGCTTCCAGGAAGGGGAGCCTCTTCTCCCTCACCGTGGCGTCCCTTCCGTCCGAGCCCTGGATGGCCTCCATGGTGAGGGCTATTCCCTCCGCGTCCGGGGAGAGGGGGCCTATCACGTCCAGGCTCATGGCCAGGTCCACCAGCCCGTACCGGGAGACCAATCCATAGGTGGGCTTGAAGCCAAATATGCCCGTGAAGGACGCCGGGTTCCTAATGGAACCTCCCGTGTCGCTCCCCAGGGACACGTCGCTCATCCCGGCCGCCACCGCCACCGCCGGTCCCGATGACGACCCTCCCGGTACCCTCTCCGGGTCGTGAGGGTTCCTGGTGGGACCGAAGTAAGAGGTCTCTCCCGAGGAGCCGCAGGCGAACTCGTCCAGGTTCGCCTTGCCCACGATGATGGCCCCCTCCCCGAGGATTCTTTCCACCGTCGTGGCGTGGTAGGGGGAGACGTAGTTCTCCAGCATCCTCGAGCCGCAGGTGAGCCTCATTCCCCTGACCGCTATGTTGTCCTTCACGGCAAAGACGAGGCCGAAGAGAAGGCCCCTGGCATTTCCTCGTTCTACTTCCCTATCCAGTTCCCTCGCCCTTTCCCTGGCGCCCTCCACGTCGAGGGTTATGAAGGCGTTCAGGAGCCCTTCCCTCTCTTCGATCTTCTGTATGATCTCTTCCAGGTGTTCCGAGGGGAGGATCTCCCCGCTCCTGAGCCTCTCCACCAGCTCCCTCATAGGTTCCTGGGCACCTCCAGGTAGCCGTCCTTCTTCCTCGGGAAGACGGTGGTGGCGTCTCCCTGGAAGGGCCTTGCC
>JALUER010000057.1 GCA_027043825.1 Microcaldota archaeon | reverse complement strand
GCTCCACGGTGGATGGGAGGACCACCTCGTAGGGGGTGAACTTGCCGCTCCTGATCCAGGCGATCCGGGATAGCCCGATCCCGTGATCGATCACCTTGATGTCCAGCTCCCTGTAGGAGCCGTTTACTTCCTCGAACTGCATGAAGACCACGTTCCCCAGCTCCAGCCCCCGAACGAAGTACTCTATGGAGGGCCCGAAGTTCCCTCCCCCTGCCCAGACGTCCTCGTGGAAGACAATCTCCTCCGGAGGTATCCCGACGACTTCGGTGAGGTAGCGGAAGATGAGCTCCACCGCCTCGTCCTTCCAGAGGACCATCTTCTCCTTGTTGAACGCGTGCTGTCCCACCATGACGAAGGACGTGAAGTGGCGGCCGGAGAAGCCGACATTCTCAATGTCCTTGAACCGGAGGGATGGTTGTGGTATGAGTAGGGGGTTCGCCGGCGGATCCACCTCTCCCCTCACGACGTAGGGCTGGAACACCGCTATGGAGGCGATGGTAAAGTAAAGGTCGTCCCTCCAGCGAGCCACCACAGGATACCGGGGAATCACCGCGTGGCCGTTCTTCTCGTAGAACTCTGCCATGTCCTTCCAGGTACCAGCGTAGTCAGAGGACTTTCCTACGACCTCCCCGATGAACTGGTAACCCGTGTGCTCTGGCTCTCCACAGTGGGTCCTCTCCTCGTCCAGCGTCCAGAAGTACTTCCCACAGGGGCACCTCTTCCTGACAAAGCCTTCCCTTTCGAAGAACTCCAGCTTGTAGTGCTTCTCCCACTCCCTGGAGAACTTCTCCCTCAGCTCCCCCTTGTCCACCACCTAACTATACTCCCGGAAAGGGTTTTTAACGATCCCTAAAAGTAGTCCTCCAGCGTCACGCGCTTCCTGGGCTTTGTCGGCTCGCCCTGGACGAAGTCGAGTATGGTGGTCGGCTTCCTTGAGGGTGTCACGGGGATCTCCTCGCCTCCCATGAAGTCGTCCAGGGTGCTCATGGAGGTTCCGTTGACGAGCCGCATGAACTTGGATGGGTTGGTGTAGCGGTCGAAGACGTAGAGGAGCTTGTCGTAGCGGCCGGCGATCTCCTCGATGTAGGGAATTGGGTAGATCTTCAACCCCTTCCTCACCACGTGGGAGACCGTCCTGGCAAACATGGACTTCGTTACCTTCTTCCTCCCCACCAAATCCGGGTCCATGGCGTAGACCCAGGGTATCCTGTCGCCCCTGACGTACTTCACCTCTGGGAAGTCCCTCATCTCGGCGAGGGCCGCGTAGACACCCGCGGAGCCCTTCTGATCGTACTCGTCCGGATTCTTACCCAACTCGGTGAACCTCACGAACATCTCAATGGGGTACTCGCCATTGAGAATCCCCTTCACGATCCTGTGCATCCTCCGATCCAGGAAAGCGAGGAGTGCGTCGATGAAGCCGTCCCAGTCCCTGACACCCGTCAGGAGCGATTTCAGCTCCGCGTACTTGTCCGGAACAAGGTTGACGTCCGGCTTCCCCTCCTTCAGGGACTTGAAGTAGTCAAATAGGTCGAAGAAGAGGGTGAGGAGGAAGAGCTGCTCGTTTCTGGCTATCCTGGAGAAGTTCCTCTTCTTTGCCTCGATGCCCTTTAACTTGAGCTTCCCCTTGGCCACGGCAGCGTAGTTCTT
Organism: Microcaldota archaeon; assembly: GCA_027043825.1. Taxonomy (GTDB): domain Archaea; phylum Iainarchaeota; class Iainarchaeia; order JAADDC01; family JAADDC01; genus WANZ01. Next base: position 9,538 of record JALUER010000057.1, on the reverse strand, counting down.
GGCCATGAGGAAGATGGCCTTGTCGAAGTACTTGTCGAACTCAAGGATGAATGTGAAGGGCTTGTAGAGGTACTCGGTGCAAAAGTCCCCCATCCAGATGGCTATGTCGACGAGCTTGGCCTTCCTGTAGAGCTCCTCGAAGGGCTCGTCGCCCTTCACGTCGGCGCCGCTCTCCCTGAGCTTCTCGACGAGGAATTCCCTCCAGAGAGGGATGAGCTTCTCCACCGGCTGGAAGAGCAGGTAGTCCGGGTCCTCCAGGTAGGGCCTGAAGGTCTCTTCTATGAACTTCTTCGCCTCCTCGTACTCCCTCACGTACTGCTCTCTGGCTCTCTTGGCCTCCTCGGAGACCCTGTGATAGAGGATGTTGTCCTTGAGGGTGATCATCACCGAATCGGTGTCCCCGGAGACCACGTGGAAGCCCACCTTCTCCAAGAACTCCCTCGTCCTCATGATGAGCCATCGCCCGTAGGCTGTGATGGACTCGGCGGAGCGCTTCTCGTACCAGCGGAAGTTGGTGAAACCGAGAACCCCGTAGGTGGAGTTTATCAAGAACTTGAAGGCTGTCTGCTTTCTGTCCATGATCTCTGCCTGGCTCTTTAGCTCCTTCACGAACTCCTCTCTACTGGACTCGTACTTTTCCAGTAGCTTGCCGAGGATCTCTTCCACGAGGGGTTTTTCGCCAAAGGGGAACTTGGTATTCTCCAGGAACTCCTCCACCACTTCCCTGAGGGGCTTGTCACTCCTCTCTTCCAGGAAGCCCTCGAACTTCTTCAGCTTCTTTGCCGCGTGTTTCATTGCTATCCTGTTCTTGAGCATCTTGTTCACTACCTTCCGGACGAAGGACTCGTGGGCCTGGGCAGACCGGAAAACGTGGTAGACGAAGGGGGTCACGTTTATTTCCTTGGTGCTAAAGGGAATGCGTTTGAGCTTCCCCTTATCCTCCACCACCATGTAGAGCCTTCCGTCCTCTTCCTCGAACCTCACGAAGGTGCCCAAAAGCGAGTCCGTCCCTATGTTGAAGTTTACGATGATGTTGGGGTACAGGGACTGGAAGTCGAGGATGGCCAGACCGTCCACGATGGAAGGATCCGGATGGATGACGAAGGCCCCCCTGTACTTCACGTCCTTTCCAGCCTTCTTCCTGAGTTCAAGGATCTCCTCGCTTACCTCCTCCTCTTCTATTTCCTTTGCCCGTGATGGTGCGTGGGGGATGAGAATGCCTTCCCTCAGGGATTCTATGCCAAAGAGGACGGTGAGTATCTTCGAGTTGCTCCACTTGACGATGAACTGGATGGGTATGTTCGTTATCTGGGAGAGTACCACCATCTGGGGCAGGAAGGAGAAGGTGAGTTTCAGGGCGGCGTAGGCGTCGTCCAGGTTGTACTCCAGGGTCCTCTTCCAGTCCTGCTTCCACTCCTCTTCGATGGTGGTAGTGGCCAGGTCTATCATCACTCGTTGTTCCGTGGGGAGAACGCCCAGCTCGGCGGCCACGTTCTTCAGGGTGAGGGGGGTTATGTTCCCCACGATGGGCTTGAACATGGGGAGGCGGATGAGCTGAAATATGTCCACGTTCAACCTCCCCGGAACGAAAACGGTCTTCTCCTTGGAGGACTGGGGCCGTATCATGGAGAAGGAGGGATCCCTTTCGTCGTACGGTACTTCCCTCAGGGGCTCGTCATCGAAGGCGGTGGAGACGTACCTGATCAGGTCGTAGTAGATGCCGAGTTGTTTGGCCCTCTCTACGAGGAAGTACCAGTCGAAGGAGTCCGAGTTGTAGCCGCTTATGACCATTACCCTCTTCCTGGCTATTATGCGACCAAACTCGAGTATGGCATCCTGCTCGTTCTCAAAAAAGATGACCTTTGCCTCCCCGTTCCTGTAGGGATAAGTCACGGTCTTCCCGGCGTTCTGCCGGAGGGCCTCGTCATCGAAGGCGGCGGTGTTGACCAGAGCATAGTATTCCATCTCGTCCCCATCGGCCACCGCCACCGATATGAGGAAGATGGGGTGCTTCCGGGGGGTGGGGAAGACCTCCTTGGGGTGGACGATCTCTATGTCAAAGGAGGCGACGGGTACCGTCTCGATGTGGAATTCTTCTTCAAGTGGCTCCACGTAGACGATGTCCCCCCTGAGGAGCTCCCCCCTCTCGTCCTCCTTCCTCTCCACGTTGGAGAGGACGACCTTCAGGGGCCTGGCCGGTATCACCCCGTCGATCATCACCCTCATGAGGTACTTGATGTCGTCCTCGTAGGTCTTTATCCCCTCGGCGTTGAGTATGCCCCTCAACCGACGGATGAGGGTGGGGGACTTCACGTAGATGCGGTGGTAGCCCTTCCTCGGGTCCTCTGCTATCCTCACCACTCCCTCGAAGCGGGCCTCCTTCAGCACCTTCTTGGCCCTCTCCACGTCCCCGCTCTCGATGACGAGAAACGGCTTGTGCCGCCTGTAATACCCGGATATGAACCGCCTTTCCCTGAGATCGTAGAGGTAGACCTTGAGCTTTACCGTCCCGTCCTCGTCGTCCTTGATCTTGTAATAAAGGGGGTAGGCGATGACCTCCATCTAACTACCCTTCTGGTGGGAAACCCCTAAGAAGGCATCCACCACGAATCGTTAAATCGTTAACTTCCGTTAAGGGTTTACGATTCTTTACGATTTAACGCTTTCTATACCTCCTGGACCTACTCCTTCCAAGGGCTTCCACGAGGCCCATGTTCTCCAACCGCTTCAACAGTTTCAATACTGTAACCTTACTCACTCCTAAGGCTTCTGCTATCTCCTTTGAACTCTTTGGCCTGTCCAACAACTTTAATATCCTTACCAGTCGTTCGTCCATCTCGCCTGGCCTAAAAACAACCTCTGTCCAGCCCCTCTCACTCGTTATGTATAAGTTACAGTTTACGGAAGCACAGAGCCTCCTCATCAGCTCGACTCCCCTTCCCCGCTTCTCCACATAGCCCATTTCAAACATCCGCTCGTATATGTATGGATTTCTTGGTTTTGGGAAGGGATTCTGTGGATCGGTGCCTGGGGGGAAACCTCCTGGGTTCCTTATCCTCAATTTTTCCCCTTCTACTTCTATAAAGGTTTCTGAAAAATCTACGTAGTTTCTGTGAACCAAGGCATTTACGATGGCTTCCCTTAGGGCCTCTCCGGGTATTGTTGGAACCTCTTCCCGCTTTATGCCTACAACCTCCCAGGCAACGGGCAACCTCCCTTCCAACCACCCCATCGCGTCCTCTACAAGCTTCCAGAGAGGTCCCTTCAATCTAATCCATCTTTTCCCCTCTACGATTCTTAAGTATGCCTGAGGTAGCTTTGTTTGGGGCTCCTTTGTAAATAGGAGGGCAGCCGCAAGGGTAAGCCTCTCTCCTACCACCATTCCGATCTTTCTCAGATGCCTCACCACATCCTCTATCACAACTCCTCTCCTCTTCAGCCGTTCCTTATAGAAATCCAGGGCCTCCTCCCACAGGTCCTCTACCGTGAAGGGAGATGGAGTGGCATCGATAGGAACCAAAGCAAGCTCGCTGCCTTTCCTCAAGATTTCTTCCAAGCTTAGAGGCCTCTTGGACGTCCCTATCCTTATGTAAGCCCTTCCCCCAACCATACAAAGACTATCAGCCTTCCCTACTTCCACCACAAGGATTTCCCTACCCCCAATATTCATTGTATGGAATTTTACCACTGGTTTTGGTATTACGTTGTTCAGGGCGGCCGAAATCTGATGTTTAGCCTTCTTTACATTGGTTCCGATGATCTCTCCCTTATCGGTTACGCCTATAAGTATGTAACCTCCCTCGGCGTTTGCGAGGGCACAAATCTCCTCTGCCATCTGGGAGGGTCTCTCCTTAAACTCTATCCTCTCGGATTCCCCCTCCTTTATAAGGGCGATTACCCGGTTGATGTCCATGAAAGGAGATGGTTCTAAATCGTTAAATCGTTAACTTCCGTAAAGGGTTTACGATTCTTTACGATTTAACGATTATAACTCCTTCCCCCACTCCCTTATCTTATCTCTCTCCTCATCCCGCAGCCGATACCTATCCAAAACTACCTCAAGCCCTTCATCCAACACCTTTTCTCTTCTCCTTTGGTGTTCTCTCAAGAACCCGCTTATCTTCTTCGCTGTATACTCCTTTAGCTCCCCTGTAAGCATCTCTCCGCTCCGATACCTCTCCTCAATTTCTTTTATCTTCCTATCATCCTCCTCGAAGAAGTAGAGCAGGTATAGGAAGGAGACGTCGATCTCAGGGATGCCTCCCAGCCTCCTGTGCTCTTCTACCGTGGGCCTCCCGCCGGAAAAGGCGTACTTCATGATCTTCTTCCTCACGGTTTTCTCGTCGTCCGTCAGCCATATTACCTTCTCCTCACCCCCTCCGCTGGTGCTCATCTTGCCCGTGGGGGACTCCAGGCTGGGCATGAACTTGGAGAGGAGGCCCGCCGTCTTCACGAGGCCCACCCTCTCTGCCACGTCCCTGGCCACCCTGATGTAGGGATCTTGGTCAATGGCAACGGGGACGAGGACCCTCTGGGGCTCCCAGATGATCTGGGGGAGGAAGAGGTGGACCATCTGGATCGCCGGGTAGAAGACCCAGCCGATGTTGGACTCGTTTGTAAGTCCAAAGACCGCCCTGATGGTGGAGTATGTCACCCGCTTCGACACGATGACGGTAGGCCTGTAGATCTCCGTGTCCTCCAGATCAATGACGATCCTTGTCTTCTCAGGGTCAAAGCCCACAGCCAGGATGTCGATAAGATTGTCCCTCCCAAAGGCTTCCACGTCCCTTATCTTCAGCTTCCTCTTCACCAAGTATTTTTCGTCGTCGGAAATGGGGATGAGCACCGATGCTCCCATCTTCTCCTGGAACCACTTTGCCGTGTAGAAGGGCAGAATGTGGCCCAGATGCATCCTCCCGGACGGCCCCCTCCCGGTGACTATGGAAACGGGCTTCCCCCTTTTCGCGTCCTCCACGAACTTGTCAAAGTCCCGATGGGCGTAGAAGAAGCCCCTCCGGAGGGGGAGGAGGATGGGCTCCGGGAGCTTCGAGATGACCTCCCTCGGTATGGACTGGGCTCCAAAATCCCTCATGAGCTTCTCGTAGTCCACCTCGCCCTCCACTTCCCAGGGGGTTACCTTGAAGTCCGCCACGGAAGAAAGAAGGGTATAATCCCCTTAAAGTGTTGGGTCAGAACCTGCGGACCAGTGCGAGGGAGAGGAGCGGGAAGACGGAGAAGGCCCCCAGCACCCAGTACCCTGAGCCCTTTACCAGGTATCCGGCCACCGCGGAGGATATTAGTATTGTCAGACCGAAGGACGCCTGCACGATACCCATTCCCGTCCCCACATCTTTCTCTACTATGTCCCCTGCCCTGGCAAAGATCACCGGTGCCACCGTCCCGTAAGAGAAGCCGTAGAGGATAAATGCCACGAGCAAGGGGATTCCCCCGTCCACGGAGACCAGGACGAGCGCCAGAAACTGCGAGAGGAGTCCGAGGGCCAGCACCTTCCTCCTTCCATAAACGTCGCTCTTCTTGCCCACGTAGTAGGCAGAAAGAATGTAGATGAGGTTGAAAAGAGCATAGAAGATGATCCCCCTTTCTCCAAGTGCCGCCACAGCCCGGTCGATGAAGAGGGCAGGGGTCACGAAACCCAGACCCACGAATGCGGTCACCAGAATGGTGCCCTTCAGTTGGGACAGGGTTGTCCGAAAGGTGCTCACCGCTCCGGCCTCTTCCCTCTTCCTTTCCTTTTCCACAACGAAGAGTAGGGGCACTATGGCCAGGAAGCTCACCAGGGCAAGGAGTAGTATGGCCGTCCTCACGTCTACGAAGTTTATGAGGAAGAGGGCTGCGAGGACGCCGAGCAGGGCCCCGGTGGTGTCGAGGGCCCGGTGTATTCCAAAGGCCCAACCCCTGTCCTTTACCTGGGCTAACAACACATCCCTAGGGGCGTCCCTTATCCCCTTTCCTACCCTGTCAAGGAGAATTGAGCCCACGATCTTCATCCCCTCCAGGAAGGCGATGCTGAGTTTCGCTATGCTCGACACCAGGTAACCGAGGATTACGAAGGGCTTGGACTTTCCTACCCGGTCCGAGAGGTACCCGGAAAGGGGCTTTACCACGTGGGACAGCCCGTTGAAGACGCCGCCCACCACACCTACCAGGTAGGGATCCCTGAGAAGAAGGGGCAGCAGGGAGTATATTCCCTCGCTGGAGAGGTCGTTGAGGAGCGACGTGAGCCCCAGGAGGTAGACGTTCCTTCTCTCGCCCTTCACTCCCTGAGTTAAGTCGCAAGGGATTAAATACCGTGTGGTCACTCCTCTGGAATGGTTACAAGATGCTCTTTTGGGTAAAAAGGTATTTAAAATTGCCAAACATTTACATTCTTGTGTTCGAAAACCGTACTCCTTCGGAAGATTCTTGGAGCTTTTGGCGCGCTTCTTCTGGGAAGCACAGGTTTCGGCGACGCGTTGACCCCGTTCTTAGGTCCAGGGAACGTCATAGGGAACGAGTTATGAGACTCGTCGAGAGACTGCTGCGAAAGAGACAGAAAAAACCCAAACCAGTTCTTAAGAGGTACAGCAAAAATCCGATACTATCCCCAAAGGAGGAGAACCACTGGGAAGCGCTGTTCACCTTCAATCCCGGGGCGATCTATTTAGGAGGAAAGATACACCTGATATACCGGGCCGTGGGTGCGGACTGGATATCCCGGTTTGGCTACGCGGCCACCTACGATGGTCTCCACGTGGTGGAGAGGGAAGAGAGACCCATATATGAACGGGGGCCCTCGTTTCCGCTCTCCTTCCCCTACTCGGGCGGTAGCGTGGGTGGTTGTGAAGACCCCCGCGTCGTGGTGGTGAAGGAAGACAGGAAGATATACATGACCTACACTGCCTACGGGGAAATGAGGGTTGGCCTCACGTCCATAGACACGAGGGACTTCCTGAAGAAGCGGTGGAACTGGTCCCCCGAAAAACTCATATCCCCGCCGGGAGAGATACACAAGAACTTTGCCATATTCCCTGAAAAAATAGACGGGATGTATGCCATCATCCACAGCATATCCCCGAGGGTTAGGGTGGAGTACAGGGAGACCCTGGAGTTCAAGGAGGGCGAGTACATACGGAGCACCTACGCCCCGGCCTCCTACCCAGGGGGATGGGAGTGGATCGTCAAGGGCGTGGGCCCCCCGCCGATCAAGACGAGGGAAGGGTGGCTCGTGTTCTACCACGGCCTCGACAAGAAGGAGCCTGGGAAGTACAAGATTGGTGCCATGTTATTGGACCTTAAAAACCCGGAAGAAGTGCTGTACAGGGCCAAGCAACCCGTCCTCGAGCCCAGCTGTGAGTGTGAGATGAATGGCTTCAAGCCTGGTGTGGTGTACTCCAACGGCGCCGTGGTGAAGGACGGTACCATCTTTCTCTACTATGGTGGGGCAGACACGTATACCTGTGTGGCCTACGGTGACCTTGGCGAGTTCCTCGACAGCCTAAAGGAGGAGAAGAAGCCCGTGCTCAGGAGACGGAGGCTCCTGTCTCGCATCCGCTTCCCGACGATGAAACTGAAGAACAGAGGGGTGAGATGAGTTGGCCAGGTCGCTCAGCAGATATCCCTGGAATCCAATACTTAGACCTGATCCACGCTTGGAGTGGCAGGCCTCCGGCGTCTTCAACCCGGGCGTCGTCCAGTACGGCGGGGAGTACGTTATGGTCTATCGGGCCCTCTCCGTGCCCATAGTCGGCGGCCCGGAGGGGAGTATGGTGGTCTCCTCCCTTGGAATGGCCACCAGTACTGACGGAAAGAACTTCCGCGATATTAGGTTCTTCTTCGGGCCAGAGTACGAGTGGGAGGCCTACGGCGTCGAGGATCCCCGCGTGGTTAAGGTGAAGCGGCGGTTCTTCATATTTTACACGGCCGTGTCGTCATATCCTCCCCGGGGCGACGCCGTCAAAACCGCCCTCGCCGTGACCCACGACTTCGAGGACTACGAGAAGTGGGGGGTTGTCATCCCGTTTCAGAGCAAGGCGGCGACACTGTTCCCCCGAAAGATTGGGGGACAGTACGTGCTCATGTTCACGGCAGACCCCGAGCGCCCCCCTTCAAAGGTAGTGTTGGCCTACCTTGACAAGCTAGAAGACATGACGGACCCGGCTTTCTGGGAAGAATGGAAGAGGGAATATGAGAGGGGTGAGCACAGGCTCTTCGAGGCTATCCCGCCACAGGAGTACGTGGAGGTTGGAGCCCCTCCCATAGAGACGGAATACGGTTGGCTCCTCGTGAGACCCGAAATAGCACCAGGAAGCAGGTTCTCCATCCACGCTACTCTGCTCGACCTGGACGATCCGGCAAAGATCATAGCAGACAGCGGTTCCTTACTCGTTCCGGAGGCCTGGTACGAGATAAACGGTAAGGTTCCCTATGTCGTGTTCCCCAGTGGTGCCCTCATCATCGACGACGTGCTCCACGTCTACTACGGTGCCGCCGACACCTACGTCGCCCTCGCCACCATCGACATGGATGACCTCTGGCGCCTCCTGGGGGTGGGACCCTGATAACCCTCCGGCGCTACGAGGAGAACCCCATAGTGAGCCCGGACCCAGACCATCCCTGGGAGGCGACGGCTACCTTTAACCCGGCGGCCCTCTACCTAAAGGGAAAGGTCTACATACTTTACAGGGCCCTCTCTTCGGACTTCGTCTCTTCCGTGGGTCTTGCCATATCCTCCGACGGCTACACGGTGGACGAAAGGCTCGAAGAGCCGATATACATACCCCGGTTCGACTTCGAGAAGAAGACGAGAGAAGGAAGTCACTACACGGGCGTGGAGGATCCCCGGGTGACCATCATAGACAACGAGATATACATGACGTACACGGCGGTCTCTGATACGCTCCCCTACGTCCGGGTGGCCCTCACAAGGATTCGCGTGAAGGACTTCCTCCGGGAACGATGGGACCGCTGGAGAAGACCATTTCTCATATCAGAGCCTGCCATTTGGGACAAGGATGGAGTGTTTTTCAGGGTTCGCGATGGACTCTACCTTTTCTTCCACAGGATCGACCCCGACATGTGGGTTTCCTTCTATCACAACAAGGCCCCTGAGAAGGAGGGCTGGAAGCTGGGCATACCCTTTTACAAGCACGGAAAGACTCCCTGGGAATCCGTGAAGGTGGGGTTAGGGGCACCCCCCATTCTCACGGAAGAAGGATGGCTCCTCATCTACCACGGCATAGGTGCCGACTGGAAGTACCGAGCCGGTGCCATGCTCCTGGACGAAGAGAGCCCCTGGAACGTGGAGGCCACCACGGAGTTCCCCATCCTCGAGCCCGAGGCCCCCTACGAGAGGGAGGGCCTTTCCAAGAACGTGGTGTTCCCCACGGGGGTTGTCCAGCTCGGAGACGAGCTCTTCGTCTACTACGGCGCCGCCGACACCCACGTGGCGGTCGCCACGGTGAACCTTGACGACATTCTTTCGGAGTTGGTTCTCAGGAGAAAGTGAGGGCGTCTGGGCCCGGGGGAGAGGTTCCCCATC
>JALUER010000056.1 GCA_027043825.1 Microcaldota archaeon | reverse complement strand
TCCTCATCCTCGGGGACACCCACGTCCCCTCCCGGGCAAGGGGGCTCCCGGACTGGGTGGAGAGGATGGTGGAAGAGGGATGGGACCTCATCCTCCACACGGGGGACGTGGAGGAGAACTGGGTGCTGGAGTACCTCTCCCACTTTGGTGAGCTCCACGTGGTGAGGGGGAACATGGACTACCTGGACCTGCCGAAGTTCCAGGTCATAGACACGGAGATAGGGAGGATTCTCCTCATCCACGGTCACCAGGTTCATCCCCGGGGGAACAGGGATCAGTTGTCGGCCTTAGGAAGGTCAGCGGGGGCTGGTATCGTAGTATCAGGCCATACCCACAGGCCCTTCATTGAGGAAAGGAACGGGATCGTCTTGGTAAACCCGGGAACGGCCACGGGAGCTTGGGGAGGGAGCTACGAGGGAGGAGAAGAGAGCATCGTCACTTTCGACGGCGATACCTTTTACCTTTGGAAGAACGGGAAGATGGTCGTGAAGGTTCCGTTCCGTTGAGCCTGAAGAGGTGGCCCACGAGGGGATGGCCGGACAGCTCTGGAACAGAGCTTAATACCTTGAAGAAAGAGAGTGGGACGAGGGCCTTCTCGCCGTGCCTCGTATACTTATCATCAGCCAGGTTGTTCACGTAGGAAGTAAAGTCCTTGTCAAAAAGTACCTTGGCGTCGTGGGTTTTTCTCAGAACCCGGAACACCACGTACCGGCCATCCTTGGTGGGCCCTTCAAGGATGACGTCCCGGTTTTTGAGGGACCTGTGTATGGAGTCAAGGAAGCTCTTCAGCCTGTACATGTCCTTCTTGTCCATTTCAAGGAGTGGGTGGTACATCTTCTCCGAGTCCAGCCAGCCCTCTGCGCTCTTGGCAAAAAGAATGGACGAAACGTCTGCACGGAGATCCTTCTTTGTTCTTCTATCCGCACCCTTTCTCGTGGCTTCCCTCAAGAGGGCTGCCACCAGCTCCCGCTCTTTTACCGTCTTCCCGGAAAGTCTGAGACGCCTCTGGAGTTCATTGCTGACCACCACCAGGCGCCGCTTGGGGTCGTAGAACAGCACCTCCCCCTCGAGCAACGATAAAAGATCTTTTCTGGGTGATTCCCTATTAACTTTCAACCGAGACGTCGTGATTATCCTGTTATGGATGAAGCGCCTGAGCTCATCGGGCAATTCGGATGGTCTGGAGAGAACTACAGAAAAGAAGGCGCGCAGGGCAGGAAGCGGCATATCAGCAAGCACTTTCAGCTCCTCGCTGGTAAGGGACGTAACAGCCCTGGTTATGAGGGACGGGTTCATCCTGTCGGCTGCCCGAGAGAGCTTCAGAGCGGCCCTTATCTCTTCCGGGGTTAGAGGCCTGTCAACCTGGCGGTACCAAAGCAACAGCGGTATTAACTCTCTCCTATTCAAGGTGACTGTCAGGTCTCCGTGGTGCTTGACAAACTCCCTTGCCTTTCTACCGAGGTACTTTACCAGGATCTTGGACATGGCCTCGTCTATGCCGTGCTTAGTTATCAGTTCCCTCTGGAGTATGGTGGATTCCGTTAGGTTTTCAGGGCGTTCCAGGAGGTTTCTCTTCTCGGAGGCACTCAGGTCTGACAAAAGAAGCATCGGACCTGCAGGAAGCTCTAAGGCCCTCTTGACCAACCGCGGACTGAGGTGCTTCCAGGCGGACTTGTTCTCGAGGAGCTCCCGCAGTTCTTCTTCACCAATGCGGGATGAAGCCTCCAGAAGACTACGATAGTGAGGCGATAGGTCGGGATGTTCCAGAAGGAGTAGAAGAAGTCTAACGTTTTTGGAGTGGATGGCAGCTTCCAGGAGATTTCTTGCGCTCCTACTGTCGTGTAGATCCAAGAGACGTGGGCGTTCAGCGATCGCCCTGAGGGCCTCCTCGTTCGTTTTCATGAGACTTGTTACGAGGTCGATGTGTTCCACGAGCAGGGGGTGTGATAAGTACCGGATCACGGTGGGCTCTTCCCGAATGACCTCCAGGGCCCTGCGAAGGGAATTGGTCTCAACCTTGGAAATGGAGTTGCGCAACACACGAGAAGTTTCAATGGATCCCAAGAACCTTTCCAGTCGCTCAGGGGGGAATCCCTTTAGGACGTCCAACACTGGGGGGTGTAGCAGGTTCCTTGGTAGGATGTCTACCCTTGACAGCACGGTTCCGGGGTCTTTGAACCCTTTCAGAACCTCCACTACCTCTGGGATCCTCTTTTCTTCCACCTTTTTGGACAAGTGGTCAAAGTTGGGATGTAGGAGGATGTCCAGGACCTTGTCGTCCTTTAAGAGGTCTGGTACCTCCTCTGGCTCAAAGTGGACGAGGTGGGGTATGGAGAAGAAGTCCGCAAGTCCCCTCTTAACACTCTCCCTCACATCTTTTCTCCCGAGAAGGCCGGGGTCGTGGACAAAGGAGTGAAACCGGAGCCTGTCCTCCTTGGGGTGCGGTGTTACCATCGTAATTGGGAAGACGATTTCCCACATACGTGGCCTCCCCACCAGGAGACGGACCAGGGAATCAAGGTATTCTTTGCCGTATTTCATGGCCAGGGTGGATATTGTCCTGTTCAGGGCTTCTTCTTGTAGTACCGTAGAAGCCTCTGCTGGGTTTTTCAAAAACACCTCCCTTCCCTTCTCGGCGAGCACCTCTTCAAGGGATTCCTTCAGCACCTTTAGAACGGTGGAGGTAGTTTTCCTCTCCTTCCTCGGCAACCTGTTTAGAATATCCGCCGCAGCAATTCTCCAGTAGTCGTCGTAGGTGAGTATCGGGGGATAGGGGATGTTTCGCTGGTGCTTCAGCTCGCTGAGACGCAGTCGCCAGAGCTCTGATGCGTAGGCATGTAGTAACCTTACCCTTTCTCGGGGACTGAGCTCCTCCGCTGTCACGTTCTACATAAAAGGAACGGGTTATTTAAGGCCGCGGCAACGGTACCTTTTTAACCATCACGGTATTTACATATGATCCGGTTGTGCCGCACTGGCGTTAGGGGCTGAGGGGGGATGACCCCGTCGATGAGGGCCCTCTTTCCGGGTGCGGCAACATGTGATGGGGATCCGATGCCATATTCATCGGGTCTGACGTGGGCCGGCGAGGGCAAAGGCTCCGAAGGAGCCGATGAGAGACTGACTTGACTCCGAGGGGGTCCAGCGACCCCAATGACGAATATTTCCACCCACGCAGGGACCAGCGTTCCTCCGCTGGGCCTTGCGGCCAACTCCAGTTGATCCTGCTGGAGGGCACTGCTGTCGGGGTTAGACTAAGCCATGCAAGTCTGGGAACGGGGGGCCGTTCCCAGA
>JALUER010000055.1 GCA_027043825.1 Microcaldota archaeon | reverse complement strand
CTACGCTCCCATCCTCCCTCACCTGGCGCCCCCGGAGAAGAAGGACTACCTCACCAACGCCGCCCTCTTCGAGGTCAACAACCCCTCCTCCACCACCCTAACCGACTACCAGGTGAGAATATCCCTCGACACCAACGCCCTCATCCAGAACAACCTCCTGGACCCTGACTGCAACGCCATCCGCGTCTACGACGTCTCCGGGGTAAAGCTCCCCTACTGGATCGACCCCAGCACCTGTGACACCAACAACACCACCATCTGGGTAAGGCTCTCCAACCTCCCCTCCTACGGCACCGAGCTCTACCTCTTCCACGACAACAACACCACCACCCTCCCCGAGTCCAACGGAGAAGCCACCTTCCTCTTCTTCGATGATTTCGAAGGCACGGACCTGGATCCGGCCAAGTGGGACACGAGCATAGCCGGTAACTACTCCCTCTCCTCATCGGACGGTGTAACCTTCATCCAGATGACGAGCACCTGGGACAATAATGCCATCTACAGCCGGGAGCTCTTCAGCGTCCCCCTCGCCATCGGCGCCAGGGTAATGCTCGACACCACGGGGGGCGGTAGTGACTTCGACCTCACTATCGGTCTCTCCGAGACCAACACAGAGGGTATGAAGAACAACCGCTACAACGACGTGCGCGCTGTATATGATAGCGGTACTGCTGCAGCAGATTACGACAAAAAGAGGCTGGTACGTTACGTAGATGGGAATAGTTATTACGTAGCCGATAACTACGGCGCAAAGGATACGTGGGTCTATCTATCCATCACCTTCACGTCCACACTCGTCACCTTCTACGACTCATACCTTGGCACCCTCACCTGGGACTACGACGGTCACCCCGTGGACTTTGCGAGCGGTTACCTCCAGCTCGGTGCGGACGTCAGCAACGGCTCCCAGTTGGCGAAGGTGGACTACATCTATCTCCGCAGGTACACCTCCCCCGAACCCGAGACGAACTACCTCGCCACCCTGCGCTATGCTTGAGTCATCTCTGAGTCTTTTAACGTTAACGTTGCCACCAATATTTCGGTGCGCCGGTGGTGTAGTCTGGCAGCACACCGGCCCCCCAAGCCGGTAGCCCGGGTTCGAATCCCGGCCGGCGCACTACGGGGCTCCGCCCCATAATCTCTAAAGTAGAGGCTTCGGAGAACACCTTACACTCGCCCCACCGGAGAATCCGGTGCGGGGGTGCCCGAGCGGCCAAAGGGGCCGGATTCAGGGTCCGGTGGCTCAGGCCTTCGTGGGTTCGAATCCCACCCCCCGCACTTGTCTTGCTTACCGCGGGGTGTTGGCCGAACTAAGTGAGGGCCGCACTCTGTGTGAGTCTTGAGGAAGAAGAATCCTGGGCCAAGTTCTTTTGACCTTGGTAACTATACTCTTTTTCGAGGCTCCAATTCTCTCGGGAGGGTGGTCGGAGCGGGAGCGGAGACCACCCCTACCACGGGGTCATAGGGGCGGAGCCCCATTTCGAATCCCACCCCCCGCACTCTACCTTATCCTTTCTACTGTAGAGGGGTCGTTGCCCTCCTTGTTCCTCTTCACCTCATAAACCACGTGGGCGTAGTCGGCGAAGATGGGGTCGTGGGTTATGAGTATGACCTGGCGGAAGAGTCCATCTTCTTCAACCGCTTCCCTCAGGAAGGACGCCAGGCCCTCCGTCAGTCTTTCGTCCAGGTTGTGGGTAGGTTCGTCCAGGATGAGGAAGCCTGCTCTACCGGTCAGGAGATAGGCCAGTGCTATACGAAAGGCTATAATGGCCGCTGTGGCTTCGCCTCCCGAAAGGGTGGAAACGTCCCTCCAGACATAGCCCTTCTCCGTTTTCAGCCTTGCCTTGAGGTAGTAGTGTGTAACCCCGCGGTTCGTCTCCTCTACCTTCAACTCCACCTCATCGTAGTCCGCGTAGAGGTTCAGGTAGAGCCTCCTCCAGACCAGGTTCATTGCCTCGTTGATCTTCTCCACCCGGGCCCTCCTCACTTCCCTGAACGCTCTTTCCCAGACGGCGTAGAGCCTTTCCACCACGAGTAGGGCCTTTTCCTTCTTCTCCAGCTCCTCCAACTGCTCTTCAAGCCTCCGGAGCCCCTTCCTCACCTCCTCCAGATGAGATTTGTGGCTTCTTAGGGTCTCCTCCTTCCCAGAGAGGAAGGCCCTCAGCTCGGCTATGTTCTTCTCCACTTCCTGGAGCTCTTCCGTGACACTCTTCCACTCCTCTTCCACTCCTTCGTAAGTAGAAAGCTCTCTTCTTATCCTTTCCAGCTCTTTGAGCTGTTCCTCCAGGAGTTTCTTGAGCTTCCAGCTCCTTGCCCTCTCCTCCAGCTCCCTCAAGGTGGACTCTGCCTCTTCCAGCGAGGAAGCCCCAAGCTCTTCGAGGAATTCCCTGATCCTTTCCTCGGCGGCCCTTAGCCTTTCCTGAATCATTTCAAGCTCTTTTTCTATCCTCTTCCTCCTCTCGACGGCCTCCCTGAGCTTCACCTCCTCCACGTACCTTCTCCTGAGCTCCTCCAGCCTTGCCCTGATGCTTTCCCTCTTCTCTCTGATGGCCGAGATCTGCTCCTCGATCTCCCTCTTTGTCCGTTCCCACTTCTCCAGCTCTTCCTCTACGGTTTTCCTTTCCTTCACCGACTCCTCCAGCTCCCTTATCCTCTTCCCGAGGGCCCTAACCTCACCGAGCATCCTCTGTACCCTTTCCTGCTCCTTTCGCAGGTTCTCCATCCTTTCCCTGAGCTCCCTTACCTCCTTCTCCAGTCTCTCCTTCTTCTTCCTGTTCTCTTCCTCTATCTCTTTCTTTCTCTCATCAGTCAAGGGACTTCCACAAACTGGACAAGTAGATGAAGAGGAGAGGGTCTTGAGGACCCCCTCCGCGATCCTAAGCTCCCCCTCCTTTGTGAAGAGAGCCTCTTCCAACCTCCTGATCTCGGCAAGGATGCGTTCCGACCTCTCCTCCACCTCCCTAACCATCTTCTCTTTTCTTCTCTTCAGTTCCTCCATCTCCTTTTCCGCCTTCTCTACTTCTTCGAGTCTCCTCCTTAAACCCTCTACCTTCAGCTCCGCCTCTCCCAGCCTAGATGACAGATCCTCGTACCCTTTCTCTACCTCTTTTATCCTCTTTTCGAGCTCCCTGATCTCCCTCATCGTTTCTTCCGGGTCAGGGATTTCCTTCACCTCAGGAAGACCCTCGAGCTCCTTCCTCAGGCTTTCCAGGGCGGACCTCGAACTCACCACTTCCCTCTCGAGGGACCGGATTTTCTCGAGGAGTGCCCTCACCTCTTCCAGCCGCTTCGCGTCCTCCTCCGTGGCATCCGGGTACCTTATCTGGGACCGGGTCGCCTTCACCCCTCCCTCCAGCCTCTCCCTCCTTACCTGGAGGGACCTCGCCTTTTCGAGCCTCTCCTCTACCGCGTCGCGCCTCTTCTTCACCTCTTCCCTCCTCTTCTCCGCCTCGACCAGCCTGGACCTCACCCCTTCCATCTCGGCCTCCACAGTTTTCACGGCCTCCTCGAGGTCCTTTTCCCTCCTCCTCAGCTCCTCCAATTCCCTCTGGAGACGCTCCTTCTCACCAAACTTCACTTCCCTCTTGAGCAGGTTCCTCATCTTTACGAGGGCATCCCTCGCCTTTCTTATGGGCTCGAGACCGAGTATCTTGTCCATCTCGGTGGTTCGTTCCCCTGGCGATGCCCGGAAGACCTTCATGAGGTTGTTCTGGGACGCGTAGAGCACCTGCTCGTAGACCTTCCTGGAAACGCCCAGGATCTTCTCCACTTCTTTCTCAATGTCCCTGCTCCTCTGGAGAACGAGGGGAACCCTCTTTCCGTCCTCCAGTCTGAAGAGTTCGGCATCGGTTGTCTGCGACGCGCTGAACTCTCTCTTTACTTCGTAGACCCCGTTGGCGGAGAACACTACCTTCACGGCCCCGCTCTTCCTCCCCACCCTTAGGATCTCCCGGAGAGGAGAGCCCGCTATTCCAAAGAGCCCGAAGGCTATGGCCTCGGCTATGGAACTCTTCCCACTCCCGTTTATGCCGTATATGACGTTCAGCCCTTCCTCGAAGGTGACCACCGTTCCCCAGGAGCCGTTCTTCTCCCCGTGGGAGCGCCAGTTCCTCAGGGCCACCTCCCTTATCATTAGGGTTATATAACGAACGGCCATCATTTATTTCCGATGGTGCTGGGGCGTGGAATCTATGAAGTTCCTGGCGGACGCCATGCTGGGAAAACTCGCCGAATGGCTTCGTATATTGGGCTATGACACCGTTTCAGCCTCTGATCTTTCTATCCTGGATGACGATTACCTTTTGGACATCGCCGAGGGGGAGGACCGGGTTCTCTTGACCAAGGATCGAGAGCTCTTTCAGAGGGCCCAGAAGGAAGACATTCAAGCCGTTTTGGTTGAGGGGAACAGCGTGGAGGAGCAGTTGGCCTACCTGGTGAAAAACAAGGTCATAGAGCTAAGAGACGTTCCCTCTCTGGACCGCTGTCCCCGTTGTAACGGTCCGCTGGTGAAGGTCTCTAAGGGTGAGGTGAAGGGGCTCGTCCCGGTCTCCGTCTACATGAGCCACGACGAGTTCTGGATGTGTACAAACTGTGGACAGGTCTACTGGAAGGGCTCCCACTGGAAGAAGATGAAGGAGTTCGTGGAGAGGGTGAAGAGCCTTATATGAGGGTTGCCCTCTCCACCTCGACGCTGTCCACCTCTTCGATGGACGAGAGGGCCTGCTCCACGGCCTCCTGGATGCCCCCCTCGTCGGGTACCTTCACCCCCACCAAGAGGGCGGAGAAGCCAAAGCCGATGGGCTCCTCCCGGATCTCCACCAGGGAGGCCTTCTCCGGGAGCACCGAGGGAACCTTCTCCTTTATCTTTTCCAGGTCTTCCGGTTCGTTCGGGTAAACCTTGAACACGATGAGCACGTCACCCATTCATATCACCTCACGGACCCTTGAAACCGCAGGAGGGACAGACGTAGGTCACTCCCTTGGACCTACACTGCATGCAGCGGACGATCTCGGCTCCGCAGACCGGGCACTTGAAGCTCACGTACTCGCCGGGGGGCACTTCCCTCCCGCAAGAAACGCAGCGCTTGGTCACCATGGGAAGAGTTAACAGACAAAGATTTTTATACGATGCCCCTCGTTGCCATGATCTCCCTGTAGAGGTCCCAGAGTACCTCCTGGTAGCCCTTCTCACCCCTCTCCACGGCATCCATGAGCTCTTCCAGCAGTCTTGTCCTCTCTTCGGATACCAGCTCTGGGAACTTGGACGACAGGTAGCTGTAGACCTTTATGCCGAGGGGCGTGGGGTAGAGCTTCTTCTTTGCCTTGCTCTCCAAGACGTACCTCCTCTCTATGAGCTTCTGGACGATGGTGGCATAGGTGGAGGGCCTCCCTATCCCTCTCTCCTTCATGAGGGCCACCACGTCACCCTGGGAGTAGAGGGGCACCTTCGACGCCTTGAAGGGCCTTACACTCTCCACCGGAAAGGTTCCCTCCTCCAGGGGAGATGGCTTTAGCCCGTCCACGACCATCCAGCCGGGGAAGACGATGCCGATAATCCTCTCTTCCTCTTCCTTCAACGCTTCCAGGGTGACCTCGTACTTCCCCACCACTACCCTCGCCGGCTTCATCTGACTCTTGATGAAGCGCTTGAATATGAGGTCGTAGAGCCGGAAATGGTCCCTCGTGAGTCCCTCCACCACGATCTCCCCGTCCCGGATGTAACGGATGAGGGTGGAGGTGTCCAGGGGGCGAGTGGGGCGTATGGCTTCGTGGGCCCCCTCCGGGCCCCAGCTCCTACCCTGGAAGTACTCCTCTCCGTAGTTTTCGAGAATGTACTCCCTTGCTATGGCTATGCCCGTCGGTGAGACATGGATGGAGTCCGTCCGGTGATAGGTTATTAGACCGGCCTCGAAGAGGTTCTGAGCCAGGTCCATGGTGTGCTTCGCTGAAAACCCGTAGCGGGTAGAAGCTTCCCGGATGAGGGCGTCCGTGGTGAAGGGCGGGGCCGGGTTCCTCTCCTCTTCCGTCCTTTCCACGAGGGATACCCTTATCTTTCCTGTCTTCCCGTATTCCTCCGCTTCCCTCAGGCTCCTGAAGGGCGTCTCGAAGACGATCCTCCCTCCCTTCCAGGTCACGGAGAGGAAGACCGCCACGTTTCTCTTGTGCTCTTCGTACCTCTCTATGATCCAGCCCAGCACGGGTGTTTGCACCCTCCCGGCCGAGAGGGTCCTGTTACCAAAAACCGTCCAGAGCTTCTGGGAGAGCTCGAAGCCTATCCATCGGTCCTCTATCCTCCTGACGATCTGAGCGTTCACCTTGTTTTCGTCGATGTCCCTTAGCTCCTCCAGGGCCTTCAGGATGGCGGGCCTCGTCACCTCGTGGAACTCGGCCCTCCTTATATGGGGCACGTAGGGGGAGACGGCCAGGAAGGTGTCCCAGGCGATCTTCTCCCCCTCGGTATCCGGGTCGGTGCCTATGATGACCCCGTCCACCTCCAGGGAGAGCACCCTCAGGGCGTTCACCCTGTCCTTGGCGTCCTCGAGGTACTTGTCCGTCCCGCACTTGGGGCAGACGTTCATGGTGGTTTGGGTGCCGCAACGACGACAGATCTTGATGGTGGTGTAGACGGGAACGATCCTCTCGTTGACGAGGACGCCGTGGAACCCCCTGTCCATCACCAGGTCAAACATGTGCCCCCTGGTGGCCACGATGTTGAGGATGTGCTTACCCGTTGCCACCTCGTAGCTGCGGGTAGTGCCCAGCCGGTAGACCGAGGGCTTCCCGAAGAAACGGGCTATGGTTCTGGCCTTGTTGGGGGACTCCACGATGAAGAGCACCGTCTTCACGGGGTCCTCCCACTTGCCCGCCTCCGCCGCCTTCTTCCTGTCCCCATCTATTTCCTCCAGGAGCTCCTCCAGGTTCAGCTCCTCGAAGGGCGTGAACTCCTCCCCGTAGAGGTTGAAGAGGATCCTCCTGAGCATCTCGAAGGCCCTCGGGTGATCCACGAGGAGGATGGAGAGCCCCTTGGTGATGCCCCCCGCGTACATCCGGGAGGCCCTTCCAGAGCCCTGTACGTACGTCTTGTAGTCCGGGATGATGATCTTCAGGCCGTCTTCCTCTTCCTCCACGATGATGTCCGGGTGTACCTTGAGCTTCTTCACCACCTCCGAACGGGAGAGAAGCTCCTGGACAGTTTTCTTCGCCTCCTCCACGTCCTCGTCCCTTCCGTACCTCCTGAGCCGGTTGGAGATCACCCTCAGCTTCCTGTCCTCCACGATGTCGTAGAGGATGTCCAGGAGGAAGGCCAGCCTGCCAGGGGTGATTCCCTCCAGGTCCAGCCCAAACTTGAAGCGGGGGACCCCGTAGAAGACGGTGTACCTCACCCGCTGGGGGAGGTCTATCCCCCTCACAAGGGTACCGTAGTAATAGGCCGATCCCACCAGTACGTCCACCTCTCCCCTGGCGAAGGCGTCCAGGTTCTTCACCGCCTCGGCACCCTTCCCGGAGGCCGCCCGGATCCCCTCCTTCTCCAGCGCTTCCACGATGGCGTCTATGTAGGGTTCCCCGTAGGCCGTCGACACGAAGACGATGCCCCCCGTTCCGAGCCTCTTCACGAACTCTACCACCTGCTCCACACCCTCCAGGGGAGCAAAGGCGTTCACCACGTTCCTCAGGTTCGCCCTCGTGCTCCCCACCTCGAAGTCGAGTAGCTCCCTGAAGAGCTTCACCCTGGCACCCCTGGCAGTCCCCGTGGCGGACGCCACGATGAGCTGCCCAACCTCGTGCCTCTCCTTGAACCTCTCGATCTTTTTTGTTAATCGCTCCACCTTCTGGGGGTCTCCTCTTCCCCTCAGGAGCCGGAACTTCTCTATCACCAGCTCGTAGGCTGACTGAATGACCTCGTCCGTGAAGCCCAGAAGTCTAAGAACCCTGTCGATGTTCCTGGATGCCTTCAAGAAGGCGTCCACGTCGTCCACGTATACAAGGTCAAACCTCTTCCCCTCAAGGAGATCAAAGCGACGGGCCAGGAAGTTGGAGGTGGTGACGAGGAAGCGAAAGTCCCCCTTCCCTATCCTGTCCAGGGCCTCCTCCTTCTCCTTCCTTTTCATGCCCGAGTGGAAGCCCACGATGTAGTCCCTGTCCAGGAGCTCCCTGGCCCTGTCCAGGGTCTGCTTCACGAGGGTGGAGGTGGGTACCACAATGTAGACCCTCTTGCCCCTCTCGGCGGCGTAGAGGCCAAAGACCACCCCGAAGAGGGACTTCCCCACGCCGGTGGGTGCCACGATGGAGAAGGACTTTCCCAAGAACAGCCGCTTGGCCCAGGTTCTCTGGGCGCTCCAGGGCTTATTGCCTACCAGCCTCTCGAAGAAGGAGGAGAACTCCTTCAGGCCCCTTATCACCCTGTAGACGACGTCGTACTCCCCTTCCCTTGTGAGGTTCCTCTTCACCTCCTCCACGAGGGCAAAGAAGTCGTTGAGGACGATTTCCCTGGGCAAACAAACACTACAGGGGTTCTTTATCCTCAGCCTCCCGTCGTTTATTTCCCCTCCGCAGTTGGGGCAGAGGTTCTCAAAGAGGGCCTTTGCCTCCACGAAAGATTAAGCCGCTCTAAGGTTTATAACGCCTCGCCACCTCTTCCGTTGAAACCTCAAGCCCCTTCCAGAGGTCCCTCCTCAGTGCCTCCAAGGGGAGGTCGTCCCCGAAGTGGTACTCCGATGTCGTGGTCAGTCCCATTTCCCTAATCCTCTCGAAGAAGGTGAGGTCCCGGGCGGCGTGGTGGTCCACCACCACGGTGTCCACAACGTCCGCTATCCTCTCCAGGTTCTTCCAGGCCGCCTCGACGTGCTCCCCCTTCACGGCGTAATGCTTCAGGTAGTCCATGGGGCCGTCGACGTAGACGATGTCCGGCTCCCTCTCGAGGATCCACTCCACTGCCTCCTCCACCACGGGCCCCTCCACGTCGGAGGTGTAGAGGAAACCCAGGTCTTCCTCGACGTACACCATTATGACGTAGCCCAGCCGGGTGTTTGGCTCCCCGTGGGGGAAGGGCGGCGAGAACTCGACGAGCGTACCTCCCAACCGAAGCTTCCTACCGTCGGCGGGCTCCACAGCCTCCTTCCACTTGAAGGCGGAGAACCTCCTCCTCTGGGAGCGGTTTATGTTCTCTCTCCAGTCCTTCCCGAGGATCCTCTTTCCTACGTAGTGCTCACAGTCCGGGCAGTAGTGGTCGAAGTGGTAGTGGGTGATGACGTGGAGGTCGACGGATTTCCCGACCTCCTGCAGGAATTTTCTGGATGCTTCGAGGGCCAGCACCTCCACAGGGTGTGGCGGAAGTCCGTATCGCTTCGGCGCGAAGGAAGACCAGAGGTCGATGCCCATCCTCACGTCCCCGGTCTCCACCAGCGTCGCCATGGACCTGACACCGAAGGAGTCGGCCGCCAGGAACCTTACCTTCATCAGGGGAAAATAGGTCTGACGATCCCTTTATATAGAGGCGCCTGCCAAGATGGTACGACGGTGATTCGTGTGAACGTGAACGACATAAAACCGGGTATGAAAAACATCGACGTGACTGTGCGGGTGGTTGAGGTTTTTCCCGCCAGGGAGGTTACCTCCAGGAAGGATGGGCGAACCCACACGGTGGAAGAAGTTCTGGTGGGCGACGAGACGGGCTCAGTCATACTCTCCCTCTGGAACGACGACGTGGGCAAGGTACAGGAAGGCGACGTCATCAGAATAGAGAACGGATACACCACGGTGGTGAGGGGATCCATCCGCCTCAACGTGGGCAAGTACGGAAAGATCGAGCACGTGGAAGAGGACGTGGAGGCCAACACCGACAACAACATCTCCGACAAGGAAGTGCCCCAGCCCAGGCGCTTCAAGTTTCCCCGCGGGGGCCGCTTCTAAGGCCCTCCAACACTTTCTTTATTTCCCTTTCCACGAAGCCCCTCGGGGCAATGTATATGGGGTGATTTCTGCCGTAAACTTTAGCGATACCCTCCCTGTAGGCCTTGGCGGCAAGGGAGGCCAAGAATGCGTCCCGCTCGTGTTTGTTCCAGCCCATCTTCCTGGTCAAGAGCTCCATCAACGGTGTCCTCATGGGGGCCACGAAGGTCTCTATGAGGGGGAGGGAAGAGGCCAGCCTGGAGGCCCTCTCGTGGAGGAGCCTCATCACCTCCATTGAGAGGGGAAGTGGACGATAGCCTGCCCTTATGAGCTCCCTTTCACTGTCCCTCCACGGGGTTTCATAAGACAGCGGTGCGTCCACCGCAACAATATAAGCGCCCTCGAAGAAAGAGATAATTTCTTCGTCCCTCCTGAGGGTTCTACATTCGAGTGTTTCGTATATACACGCCCCGCTGGGGTTCTTCTCCTTGGCAGAGAGATCAAGTCCCCCTATCAAACACCCATCTCCTCCTTTATGAACCGCCGAAGGACGTCGCTTCCTCCCCTTATGTAGGGAACGAGGTCGAAGATGGTGTAGTTCCTCATGAGGGCGTTGAAGAGCTTTATGGCCAACACTTTCCCGTTGGCCTCCCTCTCTATGTCCACGCAGGCCCTGAACACGGCGTCCTGGAGCTCCGAGGCCATCTTGGCGTCGGCGCTGTCCGCCAGGTGGAGCACCCTCCCCTCGGGGGTCCGGCTGAGGGTCTTGCCGTGGGCCTCGGAGATGATGCGGATGAGGTAGTCGTTGGCCCCCCGGAAGGAGAGTTCCGCTATGATGGAGAAGTCGTGGGCCAGGTACCAGTCCTCCCTCTGCTTGAACCCTCCCGTTATCTCGTCGTACTCGTACTGGTAGTACTTGAAGATGTCGTGGAGGAGGGCGGCGGCCGTCAGGTAGTCCCTGCTCACGTCGAGGCCGTAGGTCGAGGAGAAGACGTCGGCCAGGCTTCGGCTTATCCTCGCCACGGAGACGGTGTGGTCGATGAGGCCTCCGGGATAGGAGTGGTGGGCCTTGGGGGCCGCCGGGGACTCCTCCAGGGTGATCTTGGCCTCTACATCGGTGAAAGTTATTACCGGATCCTCCAGGAACTCCAGGATGAACTCCCTCAGCTCCTCGTCCTCGATCTCCTCTGCCTCCCTCAGCAGGAGCTCCCTGCGGTCAGATGTGCTCACCGTCCTCACCCCTCGGCCGGTGGTTCTCTCCTCATCCCGGGAATAAAGGTGCATCGAGGGTGTTATGAAACCTTTGGTCAAGGTCTATAAACTTTACCTTCCCACCCTTTAATCACAGGCTCCGGTGGTGTAGTCCGGCCAAGCATTCGGGCCTCTCGAGCCCGAGACCCGGGTTCAAATCCCGGCCGGAGCACTCCAAATGGGGTGTCCACCCCCATAACCCCGTGGTAGGGGTGGTCTCCGCTCCCGCTCCGACCACCCTCCCGGGAGAAGATCCGGGGTTTCGAAAGGAGGGATCCCCTCCCCCTCAGTTCTAGGGTACTCCTGATCCCCTCCCCTCTTTTCC
>JALUER010000054.1:10917-11648 GCA_027043825.1 Microcaldota archaeon | reverse complement strand
TTCCTGGACACGGGTCTCGAGATGCCTGCCAGGTCCACGGAGCGGATCACCTCGTCCACGTCCTTGTAGGCCTCTGGGGCCTCCTCCGCCAGCACCCTGTAGGAAACTGCCCTCACGGCCTTCCCCATTGATTCCAGTATCCTCTGGATCTCCTCGCCCCTCCAGCGCTTCTTGGCGGCGGTCCTTGACAACACTCTCCCAGCCCCGTGGCACGTGGAGCCAAAGGTCTCGTCCATGGCGGTATGGGTGCCCACGAGGATGTAGCTGGCGGTTCCCATGCTCCCGGGTATGAGGACCGGCTGGCCCACCTGTCGATAGGCCTTCGGTATCTCCTTCCTCCCCGGGGCAAAGGCCCGGGTTGCCCCCTTCCTGTGAACCACGAGCTCCGTTCCTCTGTGCCTCTCCACCTTCGCTATGTTGTGGGCCACGTCGTAGAGGACGTGCATCCCCAGGTCCTCCGGGTCCTCCTTGAAAACTTTCCCGAAGCTTTCCCTCACCCAGTGAGTGATGAGCTGGCGGTTGGTGAAGGCAAAGTTGACGGCGGCCTTCATGGCGGCAAAGTAGTCCTGGGCCTCCGGGGAATTAAAGGGGACTGAGGCCAGCTGCTTGTCCGGTACGTGGATCCCGTACTTTTTCATGGCCCTCTCCATGACCTTGAGGTAGTCCGAGGCAATCTGATGACCAAAGCCCCGGCTACCCGTGTGGATCATGACGACCACCTGGTCCTTGAA
>JALUER010000054.1:0-10907 GCA_027043825.1 Microcaldota archaeon | reverse complement strand
GATCTTCTCCACCCTCTGGATCTCCAGGAAGTGGTTGCCGCTTCCGAGGGTTCCCAGCTGGGGCGCCCCTCTCTTCACGGCGGTGGAGGAAACCTTGGACGGATCCGCTCCCTCCATCCTCCCGTTCTCCTCAATGTGCTCCGGGTCCTCCTCCCACCCGTAGCCCATCTCCACGGCCCAGAAGACCCCCTCCGTCATGACCTCCTCCAGCTGGGAGCGGCTAAGCCTTAGTCTCCCTTCACTCCCCAGTCCAGCTGGCACGTTCCTGAAGAGGACATCCACGAGTTCCTTTAGCTTTGTTCGAACCTCCTTCTCCGTTAGATTCGTCAAAACGACCCGCACGCCACAGTTGATGTCGAAGCCCACACCTCCCGGGGAGATAACGCCCTCCCCCACGTCGAAGGCGGCCACCCCGCCTATGGGGAAGCCGTATCCCTGGTGAGCGTCCGGGAGCATGATGGAGTACTTCACTATGCCCGGGAGGGACGCCACGTTCATGCCCTGCTGTACCGCCGTTTCCTCCAGCTCCTCCACGATCCTCCTCGTCCCGTAGACCCTCAGGGGGGCCTTCATGCTCCCCCTTGGCTCCATCTCCCATACCCCGGGCCTTACCTTCCTGAAGAGAGAAAGATTAACCATGTTAATAGTTGGGAAGGGAGCGTTAAAAAGACCTTCCCAGGAAGCGCCAGTTGCTCAGGACGAGGGACCGGATCCTTTGCTCCCTCCACAGCTCTTCCCAGCGTTTCCTTGCCCTCCTCAGCGCGTCTTCCTCTGCTGGAACCCTTGGCTGCACCCCCATGTCCATGAGTATTAGCCCCTCGGCCGGGGCCGGGGGAACCGCCTTTGGGCGGGGCTTCTCCAGTAGGTCGAAGACGTCCACCTCCCCCTTCACGTGGAGCACAACCCCCATCACCATCCTCCTTACCATCTGGCGCAGGAAGGACCTCCCCACCACGTCGAAGACGGTGAAGCCTGGTATGGTGAAAGAGGAGAAGGAGAAGACCTCCTTCACGGTGTCCTGTCCCCTCTCGGGGAGGGAGAATGAAGCGAAGTCCTTCCTACCCACCAAGGCGCCGAGGACCTCCTCCGGGACCTCCACCTCCTCCGGATAGTAGTACCTGTACCAGCGCCAGAATACCCTGGGCCGTTCCTTTATTCTTATCTTCCCCCAAACGAAAACGTCTGGTATCTCGTTGGCGGCGAGGGGATCGGTGGACGTTAAACAGACGGCGTGGTTGTTCAGCGCGGACACCCCGGCGTCCGTCCTGCTCAGGAACCTCACCTTTCCACCGAGAATCTTCTCCATTTCCCCTTCTACCGTCCTCTGGTCTGGCTGGACGTTCGTGCCCTTGAAGTTCCAGCCGATGTAGGCCACCCGACAGAGGTACCTCTCCATCATAAAGACTTCGCACCAAAGTGTTTTCGTGGTTGACGTTGAGGAGTTGAGAAAGAAGATCCTCGAAAAGACGGGCATGAGTAGGGCCGAGCTGGACCGCCTCGTTGAGAAGAAGATGAGGGAGTACGCCGGTCTCTTAACCGAGCTGGGCGTTCTATACACCATAGCAAAGGAGCACGGTATAGAAGTAGACATAGACAGGTCCCTGGGCTTCAGGAAGAAGATAGGAGAGCTGAGGGCGGGCGAGAAGGACGTCACGGTGGTGGGGAGGGTGGTGAGGATCCTTCCTCCCCGGGAATTCAAGAGGGACGGCCGGAAGGGAAGATACGTTTCTCTTATCCTTTCAGACGGTACGGGTGAAATCAGGCTCGTTCTCTGGAACAGGGACGTGGATCTCGTTACCTCAGGGAAGATAAAGAAAGGCACGGTCTTGGAGGTCATCAACGGGAAGGTGGAGGAGTTTAACGGGAGGTTGAGCCTGCGGCTGGGGTATATGGGCCGCCTCCTCATAGACCCCGAGGTGGAGGAGCCCCTACCGGAGCCGAGGAGGTACAGAGTGGAGGAGCTCACACCGAACCTCAACGACGTGGACATAGAGCTCACCGTGGAGAGGGTATTCGACGATAAGGAGGTGGAGGCAAGGGGGGAGAAGATCCGCTACGTCGCCTTCCTCGGAAGGGACGACACCGGGAGCGTCCGGGTGGTTCTCTGGGGTAAGGACGTGGAGCTCCGGAGGGGCGACGTGGTCCTCATCCGGGGCGGCTATACGAGGGAGGGAAGACTCGGAGTGGAGGTGCACGTGGGAAGGGGAGGATCCGTGGAGGTGAGGCGGCTTCCCTACGTCCGGAAGCGCCTCGCCGAGGTGGAAGAAGGGGATAGGATAGAGGCCGTGGCTACCGTGGTGGCGGTGCTGTCCTCTAAGCCCTACTCGGCCGTCTGTAGGGACTGCGGATCCCCTGCCGAGTGGGACGGCGAGAGGTGGGTCTGTACGTCCTGCGGCTCCACCAACGTGAGGGTCACTCCCCTCCTGGTCCTCCGGGTGGACGATGGGAGCTCCAACCTCCGGGCGGCCCTTATAGGTGCCCCTGCCCTCCGCTTCTACGGGGGCTCCTTCCCATCCGGGGCGGAGGAGAAGGCCCTCTCCCTCCTTGGCAGGGACGTCCTCCTAAGGGGTACGGCGGTCAAGAATGAAGTGACCTCTGCCCTGGAGATAATCGTGGACGAGCTGGGTGATCCTGATCTCCCGAGGGAAATCCATGACCTGCTTCAAAAGGTGGAGGAACGTTTAGGGGAAAGGGAGGAAACCAAGTCCCGAGAGGTATTTAAGGAAGAGGAAGGAAGGTGATACCATGGGAGAGAAGAAGGTAACGAGGATAGAGGACCTGCCCGGAGTGGGGCCAGCCACCGCTGAGAAGCTCTATGCGGCCGGTTACAACACCCTGGAGTCCATCGCGGTGGCGTCCCCCATGGAGTTAGCAGAAGTTGCTGGACTCGGGGAAACCCAGGCCCTCAAGATCATAAACGCCGCCCGGGAAGCCCTCGAGATGGGCTGGATGACGGCGGAGGAGCTCCTGGAGAGGAGGAAGGAGGTCGGCCACATTACCACCATGTCCAAGAACCTGGACAACCTCCTGGGCGGCGGCGTCGAGACCCAGTCCATAACGGAGTTCTACGGTAAGTTTGGCTCCGGGAAGACCCAGATATGTCACCAGCTCGCCGTGAACGTCCAACTCCCTCTCGAGAAGGGAGGACTCGACGGTGCTGCCCTCTACATCGACACCGAAAACACCTTCAGGCCCGAGAGGATTATGGCCATGGCCCAAGCAATAGGTCTTGATCCCCACGAGGCACTAAAGAACATCTATGTGGCCCGGGCCTACAACTCAGATCACCAGATGCTGCTGGCAGAAAAGGCAAGGGAGATCATAGAGGAGAAGAACATCCGGCTCGTGGTGGTGGACTCCCTCACCGCCCACTTCAGGGCAGAGTACGTGGGAAGAGGGAAGCTGGCAGAGCGCCAGCAGAAGCTAAACAGGCATATCCATACCCTCCAGAAACTGGCCGACGCCTACAACTTGGCGGTGGTGGTGACGAACCAGGTGATGGCAAAGCCCGACATCCTCTTCGGCGATCCCACCGAGCCAGTGGGTGGTCACGTCCTGGCCCACGCCGCCACCTACAGGGTGTACCTCCGAAAGGGCAAAGGTGAGAAGCGCATAGCAAGGCTCGTTGACTCTCCTCACCTACCAGAGGGCGAAGCAGTATTTGCCATAAAACCAGAGGGCATCAGGGACGCTTGATAAGAGTAGACAGCGCTTCCTCTACCCTCTTCTTCCATATCTCCACGAGCTCCTTCACGGACTTGGCCCTGTAGACCTTCCTGTTTCCCTGCTCCTTCTCCTTTACCAGGCCCTTCTCCACCAACCTCTTCAGGGCCTGGCGAACGCTCTTGGAAGATAGATCTGCCCTTTCTCCTATCTCCTTCACGCTCAGGTACTTCCGTGCCGAGGAGAGGGCCATGAATACCTTAATCTCCGACGTGGTGCTGCCCAGGCTCTTCAGGAACGCCTCCACGTCCTTCCTTATTCGAAAACGAAGGTCCCCCTTCTCATGAGCCATCTTCCATCCACCTTCACGTCGGTTTTAGTCATTATCGCATCCACGTGGACGTCACTATCCCAGTCCGCCCCCGTCTTTTCTCCGAGGGGGTCCCCGAAGGCCACGTGGACGCCAGGTATCTTCTCGTCCTGGAGCAGGTTTCCGATGACCTCCTCTATGTTGACGTTGGTGCCCACGGCGAACTCTCCCACCTTGAGCCCGTTCTCGTGAGAGGAAAGGTAGTTCCAGAACTCCTTTGCCAGGGAGCTGTCCTCGCTTCGGACGTCGACGAGCTCACCCTTCTCTATGGTCAGCACGAGGGGATGTTTTAGCTTCCCGTATTTCTTGAAGTAGTCTCCAAGGCTCCCGTCTGCTACTGCTATCCCTTCCACCCTCTCCGGTGTGGTGAACACCTCGCCGCCTGGTAGGTTCCCCCAGCTCCCCGGGGCAATCTTTCCCGTGTCCGGCACCCACCTGTACCTTCCTACTTCCACGTAGAGCTCCGTTCCCTTCTCCGTGCGGACCTCCACTTCCCTTGTCCTGGAGAGGATACCGTGAACCCTCTTCGTCACTTCTTCCACGTTGGAGCATTCCCTGAGCCCTGTAGCAAGTATCTCCTTGTTCACGCCAGGCATGTGGGCATGCCTCGCACCCAGAGAGGTGACCCTCTCCACCATCCCCTTCCGGAGTGGTAATTCCCCGGGCTGAACCGTCGCGGCGTATATAGATACTGTGGGGCGGATGAACTTGATGTACTCGTCCAGAGGCCAAGGGTAGGAGGTAATAGGCCTCTCCCCGTAGTCTTCCAGGAGGACGAGGTAAGCGTCGGACACCTCTCTGGCCTTCTCCAGGAAGGCCCTGCCTATCTCCTCGTTTGCCCTGTCCGAGACAATTAGAACCCGATCCTTCCCGGATATCTCCAGGCAGTCCAGGAGGGCGGTCTCCACACCCCTCTTCCAGTCCATGAAAGAATATGAGGGGCGCTCCTTAAAGGCGTCAGGTAGGGGCTCTCATCATTCCTCAGGGTAATCCCGGCTCATCATCCGCCAGGCCTGCGGTTGAAGTAAGTGCGGGGGGTGGGATTCGAACCCACGAAGGCCTGAGCCACCGGATCTTGAGTCCGGCCCCTTTGGCCGCTCGGGCACCCCCGCACCGGATTCTCCGGTGGGACGAGTGTAGGGTGCTCATCACTTCGTTCGAGCACCCTCCAGGTGGTTTCGCGATGCGTGGGGTCGTCAGACCCCACCCGTCCTGGGGTTCCAGGGGCGAAGCCCCGGTTGGCAGGTCGGGCACCCCCGCACCGGATTCTCCGGTGGGACGAGTGTAGGGTGCTCGTCACTTCGTTCGAGCACCCTCCAGGACCCCTTTCAGGAAAGCGTTCCCGCGCCCTTAACAACTTTTCTGGCCAAAGGATTTAAACGTGCCGAAGTACATCCGGGACGCCATCCATGGGGACATATCTCTCCCGGAGGAATTACTGCCCATCGTGGATCATCCCCTCTTCCAGAGGTTGCGGAGGATCCGTCAGCTGGCCTTGGCATCCCTCGTCTATCCCTCTGCCAACCACAGCCGGTTCGAGCACTCCCTGGGAGTCTACCACGTGACGTCTCGTGCCGAGGTGGACGACACGGTCAAGGTCTATGCTCTCCTGCACGACGTGGGCCACGGGGCGTTCTCCCACATCCTCGAGTACTCCCTGGCGCTCTACGGTCACAACTTTGATCACGAGGAAAGAGGGAAGAAGGTGGCCAGAGAGATACTCGCGGATACGGTTTTCTCCCACAGAGAGGTCTTCGGAAAGAGGGAGAATCTGATCGTCCACGGTGGTGTCGGCACGGACCGTATAGACTACCTTATACGGGACTCCTACTTCACAGGCATTCGTATCGGCTTTCTCCAGTGGGACAGGCTCGTGAGGAATATGTGGGTGGAAGGGGGTAAGCTCTACATATCCGAGAAGGCCCTCTCCAATGCGGAGCATCTCTACGTGGCCCGTTTCATCCTATCCGACGCTGTGTACTTTCACAAGACCGTTCTTGTCCTCGACGCCATGTTTTTTAGGGCCGTAGGAGAACTCCTTGATCACTACTCTCCCTCCGAGCTTGTTGTCATGGACGACTACCAGATGATCTGTGCCCTTAGGGAGGTGGGAAGTGAGTGGTGGAGGAGGATCGAGGAGAGGAAGCTCTTCAAGGTGGTCTTTAGGGGAGAGGAGGAAGAGGCCCGGGAGGTCTACGAGAGGTACGTCTCCCGCCACGGAGAGGAAGCCGTTATTCTCAGTAGGCGCCCCCTCTACTACTCGCGGCCGGATGTCTACTTGGAGGATGGTAGAACGCTATTGCAGGCCTCTCCCCTCGTCAGGTCGCTCCGCCGGGCCGAGGAGACGAGGGAGTACTGGTTCGTGGCGGTAGATCCTATGATCCTTCGACCCTGACGTCCAGCACCTCTGCCAGCTTCTTTCCTGCCTCTGTAAGGTATTTCTTACCCAGGAAGCCGGTAAGGTGGAGCAGCTTTGTGAACTTTAGAACCTCGTCTTCGTCCATCCTTGTGACCTTCGCCAGCCACTTGGCCAGCTCCTGGTAGTAGTCCTTCCTATTTTCGTCTGCCTTCTTCCAGATATAGTTTACTTCGTCTTCGTTTTCGTACAGCGCCCTTATGATTCTCCAGGTTTCGGGGGTCACGGCAAGGCTTGTGTTCATGAGCTCGGGGAGGTTAGCGTATTCTAAGACCTCCTTCATTTTCTCTCCAAATTCTGTTAGCCTAGCCGTGTCGTTCTGGAATACCCTGATGAGACCCTTGGTCTCGGCCTCACCGATGGCCCTGTCGTACTTTCCTACCCTCTCTTCCACGAAGTCAAGGATCTCGTCTACAGTCACGTAGTTCTTCCTGGGGATCTTTGCCAGGACCGCCACATCATACTTTGTCAAATAGGGGAATGAAAGGGCCTTCCGCCCCATGTCCAGGAGAAACTCTGCCTTTGAGGTTATCCACCAGTGGAAGAGCCCTTCTTCTCTTGCCTTTGAAAGCCAGTCATGGGCTGGGGGGTCGCCGAGGATGGAGAAGACCACCGCCCTCATGCCTTCTACAGAGGCTGCTCCAAGGGACAGGGCCCTTTCTCCTTCAGATGTAATCCGGTAATTCCTGTCTATGAAACCTCTGAACTCCAGGAGCCTGAGGACCTCTCCGGAAATCTCCCTTTTTACCTTTCTTATCCTCTCCTTGTCGTCGGTATACCGATCCTGCCAGTCCTTGATGTTTTTGAGGGCGCTCAGCTCCTCCTCACTAATGTATACCGGTCTGACATAGCTCTCCTTCCTGGTAAAGGCCTGCAGTATCTTTTTCCCGGTTTCCGTCACTTCTCCGCTCTGATCCTGGAGCCCGTACCTCACGAGGTTTTCGTCCCTAACGTTCTGTCTCAGGTGATCCAGCTCTTCTTTCCCTATGAAAACGCTTTCAGTAAGTGAAAGGGCAAACTCAGGTATTTTTCTTGCCCCTCCAGACAGTGCATACGTCCGCCTTCCGTTTTTTGGTGGAGAAATGAAGAGTAGCCTCATGGCCTGGAGTGCGTTTATCACGTTCTGACCGTATCCCTTGGCGTCCCTAACCTTGATGAGCTCCTCGTAATCTCCGGCTGGAGGGATCTCTTCTATGAAGGAAACGATGTACGGAGTAAGCATCACGGTGGGTGACGCCTTCTCAAAGGCCTGGTAGACCTTCGGAAGGTCTTCAAGATGGAGACCCCTGGACAGTACATCCCTCTCCCATTCCTCCGGTATGTAGCCCGTCTTCACGAAAAGTTCAGCCTCTTTCACGGTGTCCGAAGCTATAAACAATTCTTCTCTGGGTTCGAGGCTGGATATGATTTCTCCAGCCTCCGTGAGGTTCCCCTCCCTGTCCACGAGGCCCTGAACATACAGCTCAAGAAACTCAAAGCCACGGGGCCTCTTACCCTCCTTTAACTCCCTCAGCATCTCTACATGTCTCTTCCGTAGGTACATGATAATAGCTCGGAGAGGAAGATTTAAGAGGAGGACGCAAGGGAAGGAGAGTTTTAATAGATTATCGGGTGTAACTCTAACCATGGCGAGAAAGAAGGACGTCCAGCTGTTAGTGCCCCTCGAGACATACCTGTCCTCCGGCGTTCACATAGGCACCACCTTCAGGACAAAGGACATGGAACCCTTCATCTACCGCACCCGCCCTGATAGGCTCAACATCTTCGACATCGTTAAGATAGACGAGAGGCTGAGGATCGGCGGGCGGTTTCTATCCTACTACGAGCCTTCCGAGATTGCGGTGGTGGCGAGGAGGAAGCACGCTCAACACGCGGCCCGTAAGTTCGCCGAAATCATAGGGGCCATCTCCATCGTTGGTCGCTTCGTTCCTGGTACCTTCACGAACCCTGAGGGGAAGGAGTACGTTGAGCCCTCCGTGGTTTTCGTCTCGGACCCTGTAGCCGATCGGGAGGCTGTCCTGGAGGCCGCCAGGGCCAGGATCCCTGTTATGGCCATAGCCAACAGTGGAAACACCTTTTCCTATCTTGATCTGGTCATTCCTGGTAACAACAGGGGAAGAAAGTCCCTTGCCCTCATCTACTGGATCCTCGCCCGGGAGTACATGCTCAACCGGGGGATGATCGAGGGCAGGGACAAGTTCCCGGTGAAGCTGGAGGAGTTTGAGGGATGATCCGTTACCCGGCCGTGGCCGGATACTTCTATCCCTCCCATCCCAGCGAGCTCCTCCGCCTCCTGGACTTCCTCTTCTCCAAGGTGGAACTCCCTGAGGTGAGGGGGAGGATCATTGGGGGCGTCGTTCCCCATGCTGGCTACGTCTACTCGGGCATCACTGCTGCCCACTTCTATGCCCTCCTTGCGGGGGAGTCTCCCAGAACGGCCGTGGTGGTGGGGCCCAACCACACGGGGATGGGTGCCCCCCTCTCCGTTTTTCCCCGAGGGGAGTGGGTCACCCCCCTGGGATACGTGCCGATCAACGAGGAAATCGCCTCCCACATAGTGAACCACTCCCGCTACGCTGACGCCGATGTGGAGGCGCACATACAGGAGCACTCCGTGGAAGTGCAGCTGCCGTTCCTCCAGTATATTTGGAAGGACGGCTTTGACTTCGTCCCCGTCGTCATGATGATACAGGACCTGGACTATGCCAAGGACCTGGCCGCGTCAGTGCCGGAGAACGCGCTCTTCATAGCCTCCTCCGACTTTTCTCATTACGTGCCCGCCGACTGGGGGAGGGAGACAGATATGAAGCTCATAGACGCCGTCCTTGACCTTGACGCCGAGAAGTTCCTTCGGCTCGTGAAGGAGCTGGAAGCGTCTCCCTGTGGCTATGGTCCCATCGCGTCCCTCATCCTCTGGGCGAGGGAACAAGGTGCCTCTGCCAAGCTCCTACACTTCTCCAACTCCGGTGATACCTCTGGGGACTACGAGAACGTGGTGGACTACGCCAGCATCGTTTTCTACGTCTAATACACGAGTGAGAGGGGCTTCCTCTTCAAGAAGAGGAGGATGGAAGCCAGTAGGTTAAGGGAGCCTGCCAGCACGAAGATCCCCTTGAAACCGAACAGTGATATGATGGTCCCGCCGAGTATCGCCCCTATGCCATTGGCTATCCTCGATCCTCCCTCAAAGAGGCTCCAGTCAGTGGCGGCGCTTCTCTTGTTTATGAAAAGGGAGTAGTAGGCGTCCCAGACAGGGTTTACGGCTGCCCAGGTCAGCCCCATAAGAAACTGTACGAGAAATAGCTCCCAAATGTTCGTTATGAAAAGGTAAGAAAAGGACAGCATAGACGCGATGAAAAAACCTGTATAGAGGATCCAGGCGTGACGTTTTAGCCTGTCTACGAAGCGGGCCACGATGAGGGCCATCGTTCCCAGCACGATCATATATATACCCCAGGCAATGCCGGCGTCAACGATGCCCCCACCTATGTTCTCAACATAGACTGCATAGAAGGGCGAATAGAGAGCCTCTGCAAGATAAGAGAGCACCGCTGCAAAGGCCAGGACAGCGATCTCCCTTCTCACAGGAAAAATAACGGCGAGGGGGTATTAAGAGGTTCCGTCCCTCTCGAAATCCCACGGTGCGTAGGACCGAGCGGACACTCTCCAGAGGAAAGAGGAGTGGGGAGTCAGGAGTTCCCAAGAACTGAGGGGGAGGGGATCCCTCCCTTTCGGAACCCTGTAGTGCGTAGGGCCGAGCGGAGCGAGTGCCCTACCCGCTCGCGGATCAACCGAGCATCGGTTGAGTGGACCCGCCGGGATTCGAACCCGGGGCCTCCCGCTTGCAAGGCGGGCGCTCTACCGCTGAGCTACGGGCCCGTAACACAAGTTTCAGGTGCCATCCCTTTCGAAACCCCACAGTGCGTCCGGTCGAAGACCGGACCCGCTCGCGCATCAACCGAGCATCGGTTGAGCGGACCCGGGGGGATTCGAACCCCCGACCTTCGGCTTAGGAGGCCGACGCCCTATCCAGGCTGGGCTACGGGTCCAATATTCAACGGATCACGATATTGTTAAAAGGGATAACAAGGTCATAGGAGCGGGTCATTACGCCTGGGGGTGGGATTACCGAACGGCCAAGTTCTTTGGCCGGACGATTGTAGGGTGCTCCTCGCTTCCGCTCGAGCACCCTCCAGAAACCCATTAGTGCGCGGAGGTTGTTAGAGCACGACGCCGGGGGTGGGATTCGAACCCACGCGGGCTTGCGCCCACCGGATCTCAAGTCCGGCGCCTTGGTCCGCTCGGCCACC
Organism: Microcaldota archaeon; assembly: GCA_027043825.1. Lineage (GTDB taxonomy): Archaea > Iainarchaeota > Iainarchaeia > JAADDC01 > JAADDC01 > WANZ01. The sequence goes on along the minus strand of JALUER010000054.1, from coordinate 148 downwards.
CCGGCCCATAATTACTTCCTGTGAAGAAAAATAGATAAGGGTGTCAAGGTAGTTCGAAGGTGTTGTAGGGGGCGATCTCGTCTATAAGGACAACGGTAGTAAGCAACACCGTTCTACAGCAGTAGCGCTTCACTCCCAGGTCGTCCAA
>JALUER010000053.1 GCA_027043825.1 Microcaldota archaeon | reverse complement strand
TTTCTGACCTCTACATAACCTGCCCTACAGGGCTCGCAAACCGCATCTTCCTGGAAGGAAACATCTACGGTTATGGCCCTTCCGAAGGACTTTCTGTAGTTCTTCACAAAGGATTCGATGGCATTAGCTGTGATATTCTTCTCCACGTAGAAAGAGCCGAGGTCTACGCTCATGTTAAAGGTGCCCGGCAGCTTGCCTATGGTTCTACCGATCCGGTCCACCACGTCTACGGGGAATATGACTAGCTGGAAGAAAACCACCGCTATAAAACCCATAATGAGGACGTGTTTGAGCCCGGCCGTAAAGCTCCCTTCTCCCACAACTCCTGCCAAGAAACCGCTTACTATAGCTTGGATGATAAGAAGGTGAAGGAAAAGGATCTTGAAGGGCATTTCCTGGACGGATATGTTCTGGGATCCCACAGAGGGTACGGCCCCACCAACCGAAAAACTCATGGAGAAGGAGGGTAGCACAGGTATCTCGGGCATGAGCATGTTGAGAAGGACGTGGGCCAAGATAAGGGATAGAAGAAAGACTACGTAGATGGTTCCGACGAAGGGAGCAAAGCGGGACTTTCTTTCCTCTCTGAGTTCAAAGGTGCTCCTCATATCGGTGGCAACGGTTTCTAAAACGTCGGGTATCTTGCCACCCGAAGCGAAGGCCTCCAATATTATGAGGACAGCCGAAGATATGAGCTTAGATCCTGTCTCCCGGGCGAACTTCGTGAGGGCCTCCTCAAAGGGTACCCCCCAGGAAAGACGGATCGCAAGCCTCTTTACATCCTCCGTAAGTGCTCCGTAGTGGTGCCGGGAAACGTTGTACACAGCTTGGACGAGGCTTAGACCGGAACGTTGTATGTCAGCAAGATCCTTTAAGAACTGGGGAAAGTACCGCTCCTTTTCTTTTATCTTCTGGTACCTACGGTAGGCGTAGAAGAAGGGAACGAGGGAGAAGAGGAGGAACTCGAAGAGTATAAGGGAGGGGTAATAGGGTGTATCGGCCATGGGGGCTACAACGTAGGCGTGGAGGAAGAAAAGGAGGAGCAGGTCTGCCGCTAGATAAATACTGATCTCCGGAATTTCCCGGACCCGTTTACCTATTTTTACCTTCATCCTACCTCCCTCGGCCTCATCCTGTCTGCAAAGAGAAGGAATATGATACCTGCCACAGGCATGATAACGTAGATTAGGAGGCTGAAGAGCGTGATGGGGGAAAGGCCTAAGAGGGTGCCTCCGGTGAACATAGAGGCTAGGAGGAGCATGATAGCCGTAAGGAGGGGTCCCAAGATGAAGATTATCAGGTAGATCTCCGTGAGGAGGTTCATCGTCTCTACTGCTTCCCTTTCCCGCCTTTCTATGAGGCTTCTCAGTTCCCTGGACTTAGAATATAGGTAGTCTCTAAGGGAGCCGCCCGTACGGAGGACGGAAGAGATCCCCCAAAGTACCTCGGCCCAAGCACGGGAGGGGGAGTTCTTGGCAGCTTCTGAGAGAACGGTAAAGATGTCCTTGCCAAGGACGACGGTATCCCTGTAAATAATGGAACATTCCCGCGAGATCTCCCCGTATTCCTTTACCTTGCCCATTATTCGAAAGATCTCGTGGGGAGGTATGCTCGTACCCGCCAGGGTACTCATATGCATCACAGCGTAGGGCAAAACGGCGTCGATGGAAGAGGCCCTGTTTATGGCGGCGATGGCAGGATAGTTAAGCATGTATAGATATACGAAGAAGGAGCCCAGGATGCCAACGAAGAGGGAAAGGAGGCTCCTTATGAGGAGGGAATTTATGGGCGCCAGAAGGAAGAAAGCAATACCAAAAAGGAAGAAGGAGATTAAGGAGAGGAGGATGGTTAGGGAAATGTATTCGTCGAGGGAATAGGGGAGCCTTGCCTTCCGGAGTGCCTCCTGCACATAGAGGTATCTCTTGCGGCGGGAGTAAACGTATCTTCCGAAGAGCCTGTAAGCGAGTTTAGCCAGAGGTCTTAGCATAGCCTATCTCCTCCAACAGTTCTTCGGGTTCCTTATAGTACCGGACAATGTACTTCTGCACATCCCGGTAGTATCGGATGTTGTTTTCAGCCAGGTACCTTATGACGAAGGAGCGACGCCGCAGTTCGTCCCACACACTTTCCGCACTGACCCCCCTTTCCCGGATAATCTTATCTACTATCTTACTCTTTTTGCTTATCCGGAACTTGTCCTCTGCGGGGATCCACTCAACGAACTTGTTTACCTTCGGAAGCCTCTTCTCGATATCTACCGTTAAGATCTCGTCTATTTCCCCTATTCTCCTCACCTCGTAGCCCTTCACTACACCCCTCCTCATAAAAATGACAACGTCCAACGAGTGGAGAAGGGCCGGAGGAAGGGAAATGGGAGGGGAGATGAGCCGGTCGATAAGGGTCTCCATGTTTTCGGCGTGGATGGTAGCGAGCCCCGGATGGCCTGTGGCCATGCCCTGAAAGAGCACGTAGGTCTCCTTCCCCCTCACCTCCCCAACAACGATGTAGTCGGGTCTTTCACGAAGGGCTGCCTTCAGAAGGTCAAACAGATCAACCCTACCACCTTCCCTTCCTTCCCTCGCTATCTTCTGGATCCAGTTCTCGTGGGGGAGCCGGAGCTCAGGTGTATCCTCTATGGAAACTACCTTGGCCTCGGGAGGAATGAACATAGAGATGACGTTGAGGAGGGTGGTTTTTCCGGTGGCAGTACCGCCGGCCACAAGAAGGGAGGAACGGTACTCCACCGCAAGCCAGAGGTAGGCGGCGATAAGGGGGGTAAGGGTACCGTTTCGGACGAGATCGGTGACGGTGAGTGGGTCCTTGGTGAACTTCCGGATGGTAAAGTTGGAGCCCCGGGTGGAGATGTCCTTGGTCACCACGTAGGTAGCCTGGACCCTGCTCCCGTCAGGGAGGGCCCCCTCTAGGAGGGGATTGCTCACAGAAACGTGCTTCCCCACCAGCTGAGCGAGCCTTACGATGAACCGGTTGAGCTCCTCGTTATCTTTAAACATCACATTGGTCTGAAGGGATCCATAAAGGCGGTGGTAAACGTAGATGGGAACACCGGGCCCTATACACGAGATGTCCTCCAGATTAGGGTCCTGCATAAGGGGTTCTATCCGTTCGAGGCCCGCAAAGTCACGAACCACGTAATACTTTATTTTGTCTTTCTGAAGGGGCGTAAAGGAAAAACCATAGTCCCGGACGATCTCCTCGAACTTCTCGGCGATGTATTCGCTCATTTTTTCCTTATCCTTCAGCTCAAAGGCCCCCACATCGATGAGATCCGTGAGGAGTGCCTTTATACGCTCAAGGTCTTCCTTCTCCTGAAGGGTAAGGGCGGGTTCCTCCACCTCGTAGACAAGCTTCTTTTCCTCGTCGTTCCAGTAGATGTGGGC